>CP097974.1:600000-900000 GCA_023703675.1 SAR86 cluster bacterium
AGGAAACCCTAAATTCGACATTCCTGATGACCAATCATTATCTCTTTTTAACCATCCTACATAACCAAAAAAGCTTACTTTATCTAGATCAGCTAATTGTCTTTTTTCAGTAGTGATTTCGAATACCTGTAAAAAATTTTGTTTTAGATTGTAAGTGTTTGTATCGGTTGAACTGCTGTTGTTTCTAAAAATAGTAGTATTGCTCACTAAGGGTCTATCAGTGCTGTTGACGTGAGTACCCCAGTAACTTGCATGTGCATAAACTTCTCTACCATCAGGGAAAGAGACATTGTCTCCTTTTGTAGCCCTTAAGGACATAGATCCTTGAGCAGCATCGTATTTTTTATCGGCATCAGCGGTAACTAAATTACCAGCGTTGTAAGTCCCATATTGATAGACGGTTCTTTTGGTATCTGCAGCTGCTGTACCCCAGCAATTTTCTCCAGTTACATTAGCACCGCCTCCAAATGCTTGAACTTCTTGTGCTGCATCAGCAATTGTTTTAAAACTTGCTGCATTAAGTGGGTTACCAACATTTTGTGGTCCAGAATTAGTAAATTGAATCCTTTGCGCTTCTACAAGATTTTGACAATAAACATTAGTCGTATCATTGAAATAAAACTGATGCACAAAAGTATACTGTTCTACATTATTACTTATATCAACAACTGAACCTGCTGTTCTCATAATTCCTTGAGTAACACCCGTAGATGAATTTTTATTTAATTTAAGTTGTATTGGAGGTCCACTTCCTCTTTCGACAAAAGTTATTTCATCTCCTGAAACTCCAACATAACCTTGTGCCATTTGGGTATTCGCTGAGATTGTTGTTTCTGGATCAGTTGAAAATTCTTCATCATTAACTAAATCATAGGTAAAAGTAAAAGTTCCCAACTGGTTCTCATCACTTACATCTTCTTGAATATCCATTTTTACAAATGCTGTAGCGGGACCCCTAAAAGATTCTTGACCAAAAAAGTCAATCTCTAGCTCAACCCATGATTTACCATCAATAGAACCATCGGTTGCAGTAACAGCAACAACGGTTTGTGTTGTGTAATCAACATTATCCACAGTACCTGTAGTGGTAGTAGTTTTAGAAGATTCTGCACTCGTTGCTTTCGCCGCACTCGCTTCCGCAGTAGAATCTGAACCATCCGCTTTTTCACAAGATTTCTCATCGATTAAAGCTTTGTAAGTACCTTTGTCTATGAAATCACTTACATTGGTGTTTTTCATAAAACAGATTAAAAAATTTAAACTTTGTAATCCGTCGTTGGCTAATAATCCATTCACGTAAAAATCTTTTTTGCTTAAATCTGCTGTATAAGTTTGAGCGACCGCAAAAGAACTTATAAGCAATGCAATTAAAAATGTTATTTTTTTCATTTTCTCTCCTAAATTAGTTTACTCGGCTTCGACAACTTCTATTTTTTCTGGAATTGATCCAGTTGCACTATAAGTGGATGATGAACTGCCTCCTGAACCAGAGCCGCCTCCAGAACCAGAACCGCCTCCAGAAGAAGCTGTGCTGCCTCCCCCACCGCCACATGAGACAAAAAAAATGGAAATAACAAAAATTAGAATCGTAAAAGGTTTCAACATAAACTCTCCTTAAATGTATGAATAATTTAAGTATATATAAAGTTAAAGAAAATTATATAACTTGGTAAAAAAATATTTTTTAATCTACTAGGCTTCTACTTCAATCCAAATTTTTCGATATTTGATTTTGACTTTGTTAAAAATTTTGTGAACTTTTTAAACGCTTTAGAAAAGTTTTTATAGTCATAAAATTCAGTAACTCCATAGCCATCCCAGTAACATACCCTAAAATATTCTTTAAATAATTGTATGGAAATTTCAATCGGATCGGGATTACTAGTATTGAAAGAAATGCTAGTGAAATCATCATCACAGATTAGTTCTACTTCAAACCCTTCATTTCTCAAAAGAGATATTAATTGCGTAAATCTATCTTTTTTTGATGTTAATTTTTCCTTGACGGTAACACCTGTGTCTTCCAACTAAATGCCCTCTCAATTTAATATGTTTAGTTTTTCTTCCTGAGACCCTTTGTCGCCACAACTTAAAACTTCTAGGTTTTAAATTATTTCTCATCAAAGCAATCAATTCATTGTGAGTTAAATCAAACTCAGAATGAATAACTTCAAATGGAGTTCTATCCTCCCAAGCCATTTCGATGATTCTATTTTTATCCTCTTCACTTAGCATTTACTTTTAAATAGTAATAAACTGTAAATACAATTTAATTTAATACAAACAAAAGACAACCTAAATCATAATCTTTACTATGAAAATTCAAAAAAAATATATAGAAGTTAGAGGAAAAAAAATGGCTGTAATCGATGAAGGTGTCGGTGAACCAATTATTTTTTTACATGGAAATCCAACTTCTTCTCATCTTTGGAGAAATATTGCTCCAAATTTTCTTAATACAAACAGGATAATTGTGCCTGATTTAATTGGTATGGGAGATTCAGAAAAATTAGATGGAATAGATAACCCTGAATACAGTTTCATAGGTCATTATGATTTTTTATCTCAATTATTAGAAATTTTAGATCTTGGAGAAAATCAGCATTTAGTTATTCACGATTGGGGTTGTGCTTTAGGACTTATGTACGCAAGATTAAATTCAGACAAAATAAAATCAATTTCTTTTATGGAAGGTATAGCAGTGCCGCTTACTTGGGAAAAATGGCCTGAAGTTGCAAGAAAAATATTTTCGCTTTTGCGAACTGACGCTGGAGAAGAATTGGTTTTGCAAAAGAATTTTTTTGTTGAAAGATTACTTTTTAACGATCCAATAACTCCCATGAGTGATAGTGACAAGGAAGAATACTTAAAACCTTATTTAGATGAGGGGGAAGGAAGACGACCTACTCTAACTTGGCCCAGAAACATACCTCTCGATGGTACTGAGCCATCTGAGACTCTAGATGAAGTTATCTTGAATGCTGAATTTCATAGTTCATCTGAAATTCCTAAACTTTTTATTAATGCTAATCCAGGACTAATTCTTACTGGAGAGCAAAGAGATGAAATAAGAAAATGGAGCTCAATTAAAGAAGTAGAAGTCAAAGGCAATCATTTCATTCAAGAAGATTCTTCAGAAGAGATTACTAATCATCTTAAAGATTTTTATAACTCTCTATAAAAAAACTCCCTTAAATTTAAGGGAGTTTTTTTAATCAGAAATCAAATTTTACGATGATGGATCAAAAACCACTGTACCGTGATTGACTGCAGTATCACCATTATTTATCAACGTACTCTTCTCTGGAACCGCACCAATTGAGTCAGACCCACCAGGGCCCATATCTTTTAAAGTGTCAGCATCTGGAAGGATTGCTTTGGTTAGGCCAGTGTAATCTAAACCTTTCGCGGTTATTGGCGAAAGCAGTTCGTCTCCTGCAAGAGCTTTGACAATGTAAGTATTAGAAGTCGCTTCGTCGGTTAACTGAGCTCCATCTGGAATAGTAAATCTAGGAAGATAACGCATGCATTGATCGTCCCATTGTCCAAAATAATATTCGCCAAGATCTGTTCCGGTACAAGTATTATAAATTGATCCTGGAATATTTAAGTATGAACCAAAGCCATTGTAAAAAAATCTATAATCTTTTTTGGCATCTTTAGCAGTAATTCCAGAAGCTGCAGTTTGTGCCGAAGTCCAGCTATCTGGGTCTAGAATCAAATAAGAGGGTGCAGAAAAAACAATCTTCGCACTGGAAGCAGCATTTATTAATTCCCATTGAGGTCTTATCCTCATTGAAATTCTATAATACTCAGTAACTTTTCCTTCCCAGATATTTTCTTGACAATATCTTGTTTTACCTTCATTTCCTGTACCTGTCCATTTGGTTCGAGGCGCATAACTTCCATCAATTTTTTCACATTCAAGATTAGATTGTTGAGAGGCAGGAACTAATGGGCCAGTTTCGGCTGCCCAATCCAAATAAGCAGTGTACCAAGTTCCAAAAGTCGCGTCGTAATCAGGTTTTTTCATTTGAACTTGCCTCAAAGCATCAGCTGCACTCATATTTTTCGCAGAAGCCAATGCAGTAAAAGCCGCTTGAGTATTCGACGTTGCGCCCGAACCATGAATGTTCATCTCATTATTAACATCCGCAGAAGTATCGTATATTTTTCCTCCAGACTTAACGTATCGTACTTCATTGTCGACAATATTACCTTGACCACACTCCTGCCAATCGTCAGCAGCATTGCCACCTGTTCCATTATCATTGATCACACAATCTGAAGTCGCTGCAAAATAACCGCTATTAACGAGTTGATCATTGCCGCCGCCTGCTAAAGAATTAGCAGTAGAGGTAAGGACAGCATTGAACACACTTGCATCAATGCAATCAAAATAACAATACAAAGTATCTGGAACATCTGTCATATCTTTTACAATTGTCATGGTTTCTTTTTTAATACCGGCAGAAGCTGTTGCAGATGTTGGAGCATTTATCGCTTCTGGTGAAATCTGATAATAGATTTGTGTTTCCGGAGACCAACCGTCTAGTCCTCTTCTATTAGTCCATCCGCCCTCACTTTTAGTCATCGTGCTATACCAATTAGCTCCCGAAATAGTGATCGGTGTCGATAATTCAACTTCAGGATTTTGATTGTTTCCAGTCAAGGCCCATTTCATTGCATGAGTAAAGACAAAAGATGCTGATGCTTTGTCCCAGTAACCTTTGTATTCTTCGTAACAAGCCGTGTTACTAGCATCTGAATAATGAGTGTAGTCACATTGTGTGCCACCATTAGAAGCAGTAGAACCAAACATATTGGCAGCACCGTATTCTGCCCCCCAATAAGGATCTCCAATATAAAGATTTATCTGAACTTGATCTAAAGAATCTAATGACGAGTATGAAGTAACGAATTTTAAGATTTCGAGATGATTTTTTTGTACTTTGTATTGAGTAGTATCAGTTGAACCATCGTCTCGAACCCAAGTAGCTCCTATAAGACTAGATTCTGGGTTCATGTAATCATCGACCCAAGTGCCGTAATAATCAGCCCAACCAAACATGTCGTCTTTACCAGAAACTGGATTGTCTGCTCTGATTGGGAAACCGCCGCCAGTCGTTTCATGTCTCGCTCCAGTGGTTGAATCGTAAACGCCATATCTGTAAACATCTTTTTTTGCTGTTGCTATATCAGAAGAATAACAAGTCTCGGCCGTGGAATAACCTTGACTAGAAATTTGGGCGTCGGTAAGAGAAACTGCAGTAGGTTCTTCTCCATCACCATAACCATCGGCATCATAATTTATTTGTAGGAAATCGGCACCAACTAACTTTGTGCAGTAGTATTTCAGGCTGTCGTTCACTTTAAACGCATAGAATTTATTGTATGGACCCCAAGTATTAGCATCTGTAGGACTAGGCCCCCAACCTTCTGAGCTGACATAAACTCCCTCTGAACCAGTTGAATTGAAAGTTACAGAAACTTCAAGCGCTCCAAAGATATTGTCTTTGTAACTGATAGTATTACCACTAGCAGCTAAGTATCCATTTCCAATGTTAAAAGTAGCATTGGTTGCAATCCCAGCTGCAGTGTCTGTGGCAGCGGTACCTACAGAAGCTCCAGCAACAACGTCTGCAATAGTGCTTGGGGGAGTTAAACCTCCACCTGTTCCAGGTAAATATACTTCTCCAGGATTTGCATAAATAGAATAATTAGCAGTAAAGTCTCCAAATTTTGAAGTTGGCGTACCATCTCCTTTCAAAACGGGATTCGGATTAGCGGTTTGAGAGAAATTAAAATAGACAACTTTGTCCATTGCGTCAAATGGATCTCCGCCAGCATTTGAATCAGCAGCACCAGTTGCACCGCCTGCCCCGCTTCCGCCTCCTTTTTTTGGAAGAAAAACCCAAGACTTAACATTCATTGCCCCTGCCGAATCAGTTTGTGTGGCTAAGTTATAAGACTTTGTTAATTGGGTTTCAGAACCTTTTGATTTACTAGCTGCATCTTTAGATGAACTTCCACCGCCCGAACCACCACTTGATTGCTGAGAAGCTTGAGAGGTTGAGTTCTTATTAGAATCTTTAGACGTATCCCTAGCTGCGTCACATAAATTTTCATTTATAGCAGCAACAAAAGGACCTGAAGTGTTTAATAAACTTTCAGGTCTAGTGTTGGATATAAAACATAATAGAAAATTAACCTGTCCTAATGAATCGTTTAAAGCATTACCCCCAACGAAGAAATCGGTTTTATCAGTAAAGTAGGCAGAACCTGCTTGAGCTGTCACGTTTTGTCCGTAAGCAAAAGCCGGAATTAAAGTAAAAAGTATAATTAATTTTTTCATAATCTTCTCCGTTCCTTGTTATTGAGTATCTATGGGTTCTACTTTAGATGGAACGGAGTAACCTGAACCACCGGATGTTCCAGAAATATTTGCGGTGCCTCCCATCCCTGAATGATTTGTGCAGAAATAGTAAAGTGGAGTAGGAGCATTAGATGCAGGAGTAAATGTAGTTTTTCCAGTGCTACCCGCAGTTCCTGTCGGTGAAACTCCCGTTGTGTATGCAGTACCCGAAGCGTGCGTTCCATTTGCAGTTTCAGAAAAAGCAAGCGGATGATTTGCATTGGTAGAGTCAGTCTGATCAAAGGTATAGGCAGTACCAGCAGTTAAAGTTAAAGTTTTTTGTGTAACTCCATCTATTGAATACTTATTTCCGCTAGCGGTAGAAACTACTTTCACACAAAAATTGGTTGCACTTGAAACACACCCAGATGCTGATCCCCCTTCATAACCAGAACCTCCTCCAGAAGAAGCTGAACCGCCTCCTCCACCACAAGCGTATAATAAAAATAAAGTTAAAATCGATAAACTGAACTGTTTCACAAACCCCCCTTTTTTAGTTGTCTAGCAAATATACATTCCGCAAATATCCCCACCTGTAGATTCACAAGCCATTAAACATAAAACAACCAATGTATAAAAAAATTTTTTGGATATTATTTTTGTCTTTGAAAGGAATTTATTCACTTGAAGCATTTGAATTATATTAATACCTTATTCTATTTAATCAAAGCAATAAAAGGAAAATAAATATATTAATTTATTTTGGTGCCATTCTAATTCCTCCATCCAAACGGATTGTTTCTCCATTCAAAAAGGGATTCTCAATTATTTGAGCCGTTAAGAGAGCAAATTCAACAGGATCTCCTAAACGCTTAGGAAACTGAGTCATCTCAATAAGCGGCTTTCTTACTTCGTCAGATGCCATCGCCATAAGAGGTGTGTCAAATATTCCTGGAGCAATAGTATTTATTCGAATTCCCATTCTTGCTAAGTCTCTTGCAATTGGAAGTGTCATTGCTGTCACCCCGCCTTTACTGGCGCTATAAGCAGCCTGTCCAATTTGGCCATCAAAAGCAGCAACCGATGCGGTATTGATAATCACTCCACATTCGTTGTCGGCTTCTGGTTCATTCTTGCCCATCTCTTCGGCTGCAAGTCTAAGGGTGTTAAAAGTACCGACCAGATTAACGTCTATAACAATTTTAAAAATATCTAAAGGGTGCGCACCATCTCTGCCGACTGTTTTTGAGGCGCTACCGATGCCCGCACAATTAACTAAAATATGTATCGCGCCGAATTCGTCGATTGCACTTTTAATAGCGTTTTTCACGCTTTCTTCATCTGCTACATTAGTCACCACCCCTGTGACATTAGTTTTTAATTCTTCTTGTGCACTCTTGAGATTGTCTTCATTTAAATCCAATAAAACTAGTTTTGCTCCCTTTGCATGTAAATTTTTAGCAGTTGCTAAACCTAAACCGGAAGCACCTCCGGTAATGAGTGCCACTTTATTTTCTATATTCAATTTCCTTCTCCTATTTATTTTTTAGAAATATAATTTATCATAAGATGACATTCAATTCTTAAATGATCCAGGACAAAAAAGGCCTTTTATTTAAGATAAGCAATAAAGAGGAGAATATGAAAACTGATTACGAATTTTTAACAACTGAAATAGATGGTCATATTTTGACCGTTACCATCAACCGACCTGAAGTTATGAACGCTTTGCATCCACCTGCTCATGCTGAATTTGATGAAGTGTGGAATGAATTTGAGAAAGATGAAAATTTATGGGTCGGAATAATCACTGGAGCTGGAGACAGAGCCTTTTCCGCAGGTAATGATTTAAAATTCCAAGCGCAAAATGGCGGTAAAATGGACATCAATATAGCGTCTTCGGGATTCGCTGGTCTAACGTCAAGATTTGATTTGAAGAAGCCTATCATTGCTGCTGTAAATGGAGTTTCAATGGGTGGCGGGTTTGAAATTGCTCTGGCATGCGATCTAATAATCGCATCTACCAATGCAAAATTTGCTTTGCCTGAACCAAAAGTTGGATTGGCTGCATTGGCAGGAGGAATGCAAAGACTACCGAGACAGATAGGCATGAAAAATGCTCTGGGAATGATGCTCACAGGTAGACATGTACCAGCTGAAGAAGGTATGCGATTGGGATTTGTCAATGAAGTTGTAGAACCTGAAAATCTAATTTCTGCAGCAAAAGCTTGGGCTAAACAAATTGAAGAATGTTCTCCGATGTCTATTAGAGCTACTAAACAAGTTGCTTATGAAAACTTCAATGAACCGGAACTAGAAAAATCAATGGGCGTTCATTATTCAGCGGTAAAAGAATTGTTTGGAAGTGAAGATTTTATTGAAGGTCCTGTTGCATTTGCCGAGAAAAGACTTCCTAATTGGAAAGGCAAATAATGTTTGATCTCAGGGGGAAAAATGCGGTCATAACAGGCTCCTCAAAAGGATTGGGCAAATCTATTGCTACGGCCATGGCACTTCACGGAGCTAATGTAGTAATTTCTAGTAGAAAAGCTGACGTGTGCCAAGCTACTGCAGATGAGATTAATAATTTAGATACTCCGCCTTTATATGGCGAGAAAGGAAAAGCGGTTGTTATTCCCTGCAACATTTCAGATAAAACGGCCCTTGAAATGCTTGTTGAGGAATCTAGATCTCAATTAGGAAAAATTGACATACTTGTTTGTAACGCTGCTACAAATCCCTTTTTTGGCTCAATAAAAGATATTCCCGATGATGCTTTTGAAAAAATTATGAATAATAATATTAAAAGCAACCATAATTTATGTCAGATGGTCATTCCAGAAATGATGGAAAGAAAAGATGGTTGTATCATAGTTATTTCTTCTATTGGCGGTTTAAATGCAAGTCCTGTCATAGGTGCCTACAATATTTCCAAAGCAGCTGACTTAATGTTAGTGAAAAATTATGCTTTGGAATTTGGGCAACATAACATTAGGACTAATGCTATTGCGCCTGGTTTATTTAGAACCGACTTTGCCAAAGCCCTATGGGAAAATCCTGAAATCCTCAAGCAATCCACAGCAACTTGTCCAATGAAAAGAATCGGTGAACCAGATGAAATTGGTGGCGCTGCTGTATTTTTAGCGTCAGAGGCAGGAAGTTTTGTTAACGGTCACACTCTGGTAATTGATGGAGGCACAATAATCTAAATGGAATCAAAACTTTTAACACCTGATGGTAGATTAGAGCTTCTTAAAGAGGTTACAAAGGAAGGGTTGCTAACTCTCTCTAAAGCTGAAATTCGAGGTAATGAATATCATGTCTTCGAAAATGCACCCCAAAATCTTAGAGATTATTATCAACTTGGTTTCATGCATGGAGACTGGACTCACATAGTTTACGAAGACGAGAGATATCAATTTAAAGAAACTATGGAAAAAGCTAATCAATTAGCTAATAGATTAATTGATAAATTTGATATTAAAAAAGGCGATAAAGTTGCTTTTTCAATGCGTAATTATCCTGAATGGATGTTTGCCTATATTGCTACGACTTCAATCGGTGCAATTGCAGTTCCTTTAAATTCCTGGTGGAAAGGAGATGAATTAGAATATGGTTTGGTAAATAGTGAAGCAAAACTTTTCATTGCAGATGAAGAGAGGTTGGATAGAGTAAAAGATATCTTGCCAGATCTTTCAAGAATTGCAGTAAGAGCATCAAAACCTGAATATATCAAAATAAATTTTGATCAAATAATTGATGGTGCAGACACAAAATTACAAAAAATTGTTGATATTAATCCAGAAGATGAAGCTTCAATCATGTATACCTCAGGTAGCACTGGACATCCAAAAGGTGTTGTCTTAACTCATAGAGGAATTATTTTTGCTCCATTGTATTGGATAACAATTACTACTATGGGAAGACTCGCGGAGATTAGTGAGGATACATCTTCTGATGATCAACTTGCCGAAGAGAAATATCAACCGGCAACCTTACTAAGCGTTCCTCTTTTTCACGTCACTGGCTGTCATGCCATTTTTCTCCTATCAATTGCTGTGGGAAGAAAAACTGTATTGATGTATAAGTGGGATCCAGAAAACGCTTTAGATCTTATCGAAGCAGAAAAAATCTCTGCATTTACCGGAGTCCCAACGATGTCCTCTGAAATTGTTGAAGCTCAAGCAAAGAATCCTAGAAATATTGAAACCTTAAAAGATTTGTTGGGTGGAGGATCAGCAAGGCCTCCAGAACAAGTAAGAAAACAAAAAAAACATCTTCCAAATACAAATCCTGGAATTGGTTATGGAATGACAGAAACAAATGCATTGGGTGCAAATAATGCTGGAGAAGTATATGTAAAAAAGCCAGCCAGCACTGGTTTTGGCTTACCATTACTTATGGAGTTAAAAATTATCGACGATGATGGTAATGATTTAAATACGAATGAAACCGGCGAAGTTTGTATAAAGTCTGCTTCAACATTTAAAGGTTATTGGAAAAATAAAGAAGCTACCGATGAAGCGCTTACTAAAGATGGCTGGGTTAAAACTGGGGATATTGGATATCTTGATGACGATGGATTTCTGTATATTAACGATAGAAAAAAAGATTTAGTCATTAGAGGTGGAGAAAATATATCTTGTATTGAAGTTGAGGCTGCTATTTGTGAACACCCTTCCGTTCTCGAAGCTTCTGTGTTTGGTGTTCCTGATGATAGATTGGGTGAAATCCTAGCGACATACATATGTATTCGTGAGGGATCTGCTTTAAGTGAAGAAGAAATTTCTAGCTTTTTGGGAGAAAAAATTGCAAATTTTAAAGTACCCTCTCACTATAGGTTTCAGACAGAAAAATTGCCTAGAATAGCTTCTGGAAAAATTGCAAAGATAGATATGCGAAAAGAAGCTGTGGAACTAATTAAAGCTAATGGAAATATCAGGTAAAAATGTAGTAATTACTGGCGGTGCTAGTGGAATAGGTAAAGCATTAGCAAAAGCTTTTAAATCGGCAGGAGCTAATTATGTGTTGATTGCTGATCAGAACGAAGAAAGTGGTAAAGCTGTTTCAAAGGAATTAGGCGTGAAGTTCACAAAAACAAATGTAGCAAAAGAGAGTGAAATAATTGGATTAATCGAAACTGCAAATGAAGATTCTGGAACTATCGATATTTTTTGCTCGAATGCAGGAATAGGTGGAGAACCAATGTTGCTTGATGTTTCGACAGATGACTGGCAAAACATTTGGGAAATAAATGTTATGAGTCATATTTTTGCTGCAAAAAACGTATTACCTCAAATGCTAGAACAAGGTAGTGGTTATTTAATGAATACATCTTCAGCTGCCGGACTGCTTACTCAAGTTGGACTAGCGCCCTATTCAGTTACTAAAGCTGCTGCTTTGAGTTTGGCTGAATGGATCAAAATTACGTACGGAAATAAAGGTATTGGAGTTTCTTGCCTCTGTCCTCAAGCAGTAAGAACGCCTATGACAGAAAATGGTGCTGGGACTGCAGGCGTCGATGGCATGATTGAGCCCGAAGAATGCGCCGCTGCTGTCCTAGAAGCAATTGAAAAAGAACAATTTCTAATCACTCCCCATGAGGAAGTTTTAGAATATATAAAAAGAAAAGCTACAGACTATGATCGATGGATTGGAGGCATGCAAAGACTTCAAAGTAAATTTGAAGATTTTTATGGCGATCTTTTCAAAAAAACTTAATCATTTTAAATGAATGGTTATAGTGAGTTCAAAATCTTCGGAATTGATCACATCCTGGCTATATTTTTTCTGATAATAATATCTATTTTTATTCCAATGCTTTTAAAAAGAAAGTCACGCAATGATCTTTATTTATTTACATCAATTTTAGCTCTAGTAATAATTGCTAATGAATTTGCGAAACCTTTTTATTACCCTTATCTATTTCCCGAAAGATACGAGTTCTTTTCAATGCTGCCCTTTCATTTGTGTAATTTGTCATCCTTCCTGATAGCTTTTCATTTATTGTTTAACAATAAACTTTTATTTAACATTTCTTTTTTCTGGGGCATTGGAGGCTGCTCTATGGCACTCACTCAACCAGATATTTCATATACCTTTCCTCATCCTCACTTTTTGCTTTATTTCTTTTCGCACGGTATGTTATTTTTTGCGATTTTTTTATCATCAATAACCTTCAGAGAAAGACCTAATTTTCAGGATTTGATAAAAGTCATTCTGATTAGTATGCCTACGGTTGCTGGTATTTATACAATTAATTTAACAATTAATTTCTTTGTGGAAAGTGCTCCTGCAAATTATTGGTATTTAATGGAATTTCCTATTGGAGCCAATTTAACAGCATTTATGCCAGAGCCTCCAGCGCACATTCCGGTCTTCGCAATAATTGGTTTAATATTATTTGGATTGATTTATCTACCTTTTTTTATTTACGATAAAGTTTCTGCTCGAGCTTAATGAAAATTTTTGTGCAAGAAAAAATCATACAGGCACCAAGAAACAGAGGATTTTGAAAAATAAAAAACTATAGAAATGTTTGAGACAAAATTGATTTTTTTATCGCAAATGATTTAAATGATTATATCGGAGAAGTAAATGAGTAATTTAAAATGGAAGCTTTTGGGGATTTATGAGGATCTATACTATTATACTCTAGGCCTGCCTAGACTTCTTTTCACTTGGAAAGACGATGCGAATTTAACAATGTTAAATTTTTTTGATAAGAATGTTAGGTCTTATCCCAACGATGTAGCTTTAATTTTTGAAGGAGAAGAATTGACTTGGAAACAAGCCAATGATCAGGTTAACAACTATGCAGGCTTCTTAAGTTCTCAAGGTGTTAAAAAAGGAGATTGCTTTGCTATGCTGATGGATAATAGTTCAGACTTTATCTTGCTTCTTCTTGCTTCTTTTCGAATTGGCTCCATTGCGGCATTGATAAATACTACTGTTGCCGGTGATGGCTTAAAACACGTAATTAGTATTTCAAATGTAAAAATGATAACTGTTGGAGCGTCTCATTTAAAAAAACTGAATAAATCATTAGAAAATAGTAATTTAAAAGATCTGCCTGTTTTCGTTATTGAAGACTCTGAAAAAGTCTCTAGTGATTCTAAGAACCTAAAAAATCTTTCAAAAACTTTCTCTTCTTTTGAGCCAGCGGTTCACAAAATGAAAGACGTAGCTGCCTATATATTCACTTCAGGAACAACAGGACTTCCAAAAGCTGCATTAGTGGATCACGCTAAATTTGTAAAAGCTTCTTTTGCTGGCCATTATTTATGTTTTGGATTTAAAAAAAATGATCGTCTTTACTTAACTTTGCCTTTATACCATTCAACGGGGTTACTTTTGGGATGGGCAGCAAGCCTAAGATCTGGATGTGCAAATGTTATTAAAGCAAAATTTTCAGCAACTGACTTTTGGGAAGATGTTAGAAAATATAAAACCAATAAATTTATCTACGTTGGTGAGCTTTGCAGATACTTAATGAATATGCCTCCCTCGGATAAAGATGCAAAAAATCCAATTTCAAGAATTTCTGGAAATGGCCTAAGGCCAGACATTTGGGAGGCATTTCAAAAAAGATTCAATATTAATCAAATTAGAGAAATATATGGAGCTACAGAAGCGGTAGGAATGACAATTAATTATTTTAGTCGCGCTGGAATGATTGGAAGAAAAAGATCTGATTCAACAATTATTGAATGCAACAAAGAGGATGGATCTCCGATTCTTAATGCTCAAGGTTTTTGCACGAAAGTAAAACAAGGAGAAACAGGTCTCTATATCCAAAGAATAAATTCTGTTGCTAAATTCCAAGGATATCTAGATGCTCAAGCTTCAAATAAAAAAATATTGCAAAATGTTTTTAAAGAAGGCGACCGTTTCTTTAATACTGGCGATTTAATAACTCTACATGACAATAATTGGTTATCTTTTGCCGATCGAGTTGGAGATACTTATCGGTGGAAAAGTGAAAACGTTTCAACAATGGAAGTTGCTGCAATTCTTAATAAAGCTTCAGGAGTTTTAGATTGTAACGTTTACGGAGTTCAAGTTGACTCTGCTGAGGGCAAAGCTGGAATGGCGACTATGAGTGTTTCAGAAGAATTTTCTTTTGAGTCATTCACTCATCATGTAAACGAAAATTTAAATAGTTTCCAAAGACCTTGTTTCCTCAGATTATCAAACGAAATGAAAACAACAGGTACATTTAAACACCAAAAAGAAGATTTAAAGAAGCAAGGATTCAACCCAGAATCAATAGATGATAAATTATTTTTTTATCAAAAAGATAACTATGTTGAAATTGATAGTTCTCTTTACCAAAGAATTCAATCAGGAGAGGAGAGATTTTGATTGCGAAGGCCATTAGGAATTTCATTGCGCGAAGAACTTTCGCACATAAACTCAGAAACAAAACTATGAATATGTTTTCAAATTATGAAAACTTTAAGGCAATAAGAAATAAAGCCGAATCCGATAGAATTAAAGAAAAAAGAGAACATGAAATTTTATATTTTCATAAGGTGGATGATCCTTACTCCCATTTAACAATCCAATTTATAGATAAACTTATTGACGAATATTCAATAAAATTAAGCCCAATTTTAGTGGGTGATGAAAATCCAGAAACACTGCATGAGCCTTCCTTGTACAGCAATTATTGTTTGGAAGACGTAAAAAGAATTGCTCCCTATTACGGTGTTGATTTTGGTGGGACTTCTTATCCAAATAAATCTCTGATAAACCTGGCTAATTCTGTTCTTGCATCTGTTCCTCCAGAAAATTTCACTAAAGTCGCTAAATTGGTAAGTGATTTTCTCTGGCAAAACAATAAGAATGAACTTATTAATTTGTCTAGGAATTATTCTTCTTCTCCTGAAAAGGTCAAAGAGATATTGAAAGAAGGAAATAATAAAAGAGATGGAAGTGGTTATTATTTTGGATCAGCTTTTTACTACGAAAAAGAACTTTACTGGGGGGTAGACCGATTAAATCATTTAGAAGAAAGACTTACTGAGCTTGGAGTAAAAAAAACTTTGTCAAATGAATCTGTAGCGCCATTAATATTGTCAGCTCCTAATGAGCTAATTTCCAAAACAAAGCTAAATTTAAGCTTCTACCCTTCTTTGAATAGCCCATATACTTTCATAAGCGCAAAGAGAGTTAAAGAGTTATCTGAAAAATATCCTGTCAACTTGATAACTAAACCAGTATTACCGATGCTTATGCGAATGATGACAATTCCTACGTTTAAAGCAAAGTACATTATTTCAGATGCAGCAAGAGAAGGAAGAAAATATGATTATGAGATGAAATCAATATATTCACCAATTGGAAAACCGGCAAGAAAAGCTTATTCACTTTTTCCAGAAATAAATAATCATGGGAAAGGATTTGAATATATTGAAGGATTGTTGAAAGCCTCTTTTCAAGATGGTATCAACATAGGCGAAGAGAGTTTTTTGGAAAATCTCGTATCTGAGCTTGGGCTTAATTGGAGTGAAATTAAAAAGCATCTAAATACATCAGCTTGGAAAAAAATTCTTAATGAAAACTGTGAAGACATGTATCGTGGAAATTGTTGGGGTGTTCCTAGTTTTAAAATAACTAATGCAGACGGCAGCAATCCTTACTATGTCTGGGGACAAGATAGAATTTGGTTGGTAAAAGAAGAAATTAACAAACGACTAAATTCATAAAATATTTTGATGCGTTCCAATGTAGTCATTTCTAGAAATGGTAACAACTCGCTACATCAACATTGGCTTTCTAATGACTACGCTAATCGGAACTGGGATTTGATATTATTATTTTATGACAGAAAAGCTTTTGAAAATTTCCACACTTCAGAAGGTGTGTCGAAGTTTTACATTGAAGGAGGAAAATGGACGTCAATTTATAAATTTTTTCTTAACAATAAACTTGAAGAATACAACTATTATTGGTTTCCCGACGACGATTTGGAAATCGACAGCATTTCGATAAATAAACTATTTCAAGCAATGGATGAACATAATTTATTTGTTGCTCAACCTTCCCTAACAAAGGACAGTTTCTACACTTTTCTTCTGCTCATTCAGAACGAAGCCTTTATTTTAAGGTACTCAAATTTTATTGAAGTAATGGCTCCTTGTGTAACCAGAGAGGTTCTTCAGAAGGCCTTGGAAGATTTTAAAGAATGTGAGAGTGGAGTTGGTTTAGATCATCTTTGGGGTAATTATTTCAACTACGAATTAAAAAAAATGGCTATTCTTGATGAAATTTCCATGAAACATACTAGGCCTATTGGGGGTCCGTTGTATGATTACTTGAGAAGCAAAAATATAGATCACATGGATGAGTTAAGGAAGTTATTGAAAAAATATTCACAACGACCAATAAGGCCATATGTTTATGAAGCACTTTCCAAAACGAATAAAATTGTGAAAAATAAATACTTATTAGGATATCTTCATTTGAAAGAATATTATTCAAAAAGAAATGAATTTAATAACCTTAAAATGACTCTAAAAAAGTTATTGAGATTATTTAAATACTATTTCATTTATTTCATAAAAACCTAAAAGTGAAAAAAAAAATTACAAGAAAAAAAATAAATCCTGTTGCTAAGCACGCAAGAAAATTTAACAAGTCTAGTGTTTTCGCTGACAAGAAAAAATATAATAGAAAGAAAGAAAATCTTCCAAACGATGAATAAAATTTATTCAAATATTTTAGATATGGTTGGAAATACTCCAATCTTAAAAATTAACTCAATAGATACAGGTTTATGTGAACTTTACGTAAAGTTAGAAAACCTAAACCCAGGAGGCTCTATAAAGGACAGAGTTGGTCTACAAATGATTACCGATGCAGAAGATAAAGGTCTTTTAAAAAAAGGTGGCGTAATAGTTGAGTGTACTGCAGGAAATACCGGTTTAGGTTTAGCACTCGCTGCAAAGTTGAAAGGTTATAAATTAATCTTAGTAATACCAGACAAAATGAGTAAAGAAAAAGTTATGCACCTTGAAGCTATGGGTGTTGATATTATATTTACAAGATCAGATGTTGAAAAAGGTCATCCAGAACATTACCAAGATTTAGCAGCAAAAATTGTTTCAGAAACTCCTGGTGCATTTTTCACAGATCAATTTAATAATCCCTCTAATCCAAAGATCCATGAAACAACAACAGGACCGGAGATTTGGGAGCAAATGGAAGGAAATATTGATGCATTTGTGGCTGGTGTTGGGACCGGAGGAACAATAAGTGGGGTTGGAAAATATTTAAAATCCAAGAATGCAAAAATAAATATTGTTATTGCAGATCCAGTTGGCTCTGTTGTTGCAGATGCTGTTAACACTGGATCTTATAAATATGAAAATGGTTCTTGGCTTGTGGAAGGAATTGGTGAAGACCATATTCCTGGTAACTTAAATTTAGATATTATTGACGAAGGTATTTATGTTTCAGACAAAGACGCCTTTGAAATGTTGAACAAACTATTGCAAGAAGAAGGAATTCTTGCAGGAACATCATGCGGAACACTTGTTCATGCCGCAGTTGAATGGTGTAAATTGCAAAAAACTCCAAAAAAAGTTGTTACATTGATTTGTGATACTGGAAATAAGTATCTTTCAAAAGCTTACAATAAAGAGTGGCTTGAGGAAAATTTTTAAAATGACAAAAAAGAAAAAAAAGAATTTCGAAACTTTGGCTATACATGCTGGTCAAAAACCTGACCCAACTTCGGGCGCTGTAATGACTCCAATAGTCATGGCATCAACCTTCGAACAATCTAGTCCAGGAGTACACAAAGGGTATGATTATTCCAGATCAATAAATCCTACCAGAGAAGCATTTGAAGAATGCATTGCAAGTTTAGAAAATGGTATTAAAGGGTTTGGATTTTCTTCTGGTGTTGCAGCAATCTCTGCATGTGTTGAATTACTAGAACCAGGCGATCACATCATTGCAATGGACGACCTTTACGGAGGATCAGTTAGATTATTTAATGAAATCAAAAGCATTTCTCAAGGAATTAAAATTTCCTATGTTGACATGAGCAATATTGAAAACATAGAAAAAGAGATTTCAGATAATACAAAGATGTTATTTATTGAAACTCCTACAAATCCATTATTAAAAGTATCAGATTTGCAAAAAATTTCTGAATTAGCAAAAAATAGAAAGATACTAACTGTTTGCGATAATACTTTTGCATCGCCCTTCAATCAGAAGCCATTAAATTTTGGAATTGATATTGTGATTCATTCAGCTACAAAATATTTGGGCGGACATTCAGATTTAATTGCTGGTGCAATGGTTATAGGAAAAGATGATCTAAATTTGATAGCGAGGATGGAAAACATCCATAATTCTCTTGGGCCTATTTCTGGAGCTTTTGATAGTTATTTACTTTTAAGGAGTTTAAAAACACTTGTGGTGAGAATGCAACGACACAATGAAAATGCAATGAAATTAGCTCAATATTTTGAGGGGCATAATAAAATTTCTAGAGTAATTTATCCAGGTCTCGTCTCACATCCGCAGCATAGTCTAGCTAAGTCGCAAATGGAAGGTTTTTCCGGAATTGTCTCATTAGAGTTAAACGGAAATTTATCAACTGCAAAGGAACTTTTAGAAAAAACTTCTATATTTACTCTTGCCGAAAGTCTTGGAGGTGTAGAAAGTCTGATTGAACACCCAGGTTTAATGACTCATGCATCTTTACCAAAAGAACGAAGAGAGAAATTAGGAATTTCCGATACTCTTATTCGTTTATCAGTTGGATTGGAAAATATTGACGACTTAATTGATGATATTGAGAGTTCTCTTAATTAGACATCAAAATTAAAAAAAGTTAACTTATTTCCATCTAGATCGTGAACGTATGCACCATAAAAAGCTCCCGCTCTTTGACCAGGCTCTCCATCATCGCTAGCACCTAACTCAATTGCTTTGGCATACATTGCATCTACTTCTTCTTTGGTATCCAATGCAATTCCTTTCATTGTTCCATTTCCATTTGAGGCTTTTTCTCCATCATATGGAACTGCAATTGCGAGCAAAACAGAATTATCTTCGGACGACATCCACATAGTTATACGATCATTTGCAGGAAATTTTTTAGCATTTACCAGAGACAAAAGTTCATCATAAAACTTTTCTGCTACTTCTTTATTGTTAGTACCTATTGTCGAATAGTGTTTTAGCTTTGTTCCCATTATTTAAATATCACCGTTTTGTTATCATTCAAGAAAATTCTCTGTTCAGAATGATATTGTACAGCTTTTGCTAAGGTAATCGATTCAATATCCCTTCCAATAACTTCCATATCTTCTGGCGATTTTGAATGATCAATTCTATCAACCGTTTGTTCTATGATAGGCCCTTCATCTAGTTCACTTGTCACATAATGAGCTGTAGCTCCAAGGATTTTAACCCCCTTTTCATAAGCTTGATGGTAAGGTTTTGCCCCTTTAAAACTTGGGAGAAAAGAATGATGTATGTTTATTATTTTACCAAAATATTTATTACAAAAATCTGTAGATAGGATTTGCATATATCTTGCTAGAATAATTAAATCTACATTGTCATCTTCAATTATTTTCGACATTTTCATCTCTACTTCAGATTTATTATCTTTAGCTACCTCAATGTGGTGAAAAGGGATTCCGTAATCTGAAACTATCTTTTCTAAATCTGGATGATTAGAAATAACAGATTTAATATTAATTTTTAATGAATCAACACTTGTCCTGTAAAGAAGATCCTGCAAACAATGACTATATTTTGAAACAAATATTGTAGTGCTAGGTTTTAAAATGGCATTCTGAAAAGACCAATCCATGGAAGCTTCTTCGGCCAAAACTGAGAATGTTTTATTAAAATTTTCTTTATTAATTTCTTGATTAGGCGAGATTACTTTTACCCTCATAAAAAACTTTTTAGTTATTGGATCGCCATAATGAGCTGAATCTTTAATAAAAAGGTTTTGTTCATTTAAAAAATTTGAAACTTTTGCCACCAACCCAAGTGAGTCAGGACAAGTAACTCTTAAAATAAATTCTTGATCATTCATTTTTTCTATAATAAAACTTTATTTTCCCAGTATTTTTTTCGAGAACGTTAATTTCTCTTATCAATTCGCCGCCATCTTTATATATTTTTTGTTCTATGTCTACAGAACCATTTAATCTTTGTACCAAGAAAGATTTAGGCAGAGCATTTAAGTCTAATTCTTCGCCATACCAGTTCCGAAAAGAATTCCAAATTATATTTCTTTCTGAGACATTACATTCGATAGAAACTAAAATTTGGCTGTTGGATAAGAGTAATGGATAGAAATTTTTAACAAGAAATTTTACAAGAGGCTTTTCATCATAAACATCTATTCCATCTATCAATCCAGAAAAATTGTCTACCCGGTTTAAATTCCAAACTTCTTTAAGTTCACAATCATCTGCTATTGGAATGGGTGAAAAGGTCAGTAACCTAAATACTAAAATCGATGATATTGCCAATAGAAATATAAATGACAGTTTTGTCATAGATTATTTATCTAATGAATTTTCAAAATATATTGAACTTGATGGGTAAGCGAAATCAGAACCATTTTCTAAAACTATGGACTTGGTCTTTAAAAGAAGATTTTGTTTCACATCTGAATATTCAGTATAGGAATCTTTATTTGTGTAGCATAGAATTTCTAGATCAATTGAACTTGCTCCAAATTCTACTGCTTTTGCAAAGGATTCCTGACCAGGATTTATACAAAATCCTTGATTTTCATCATTAATAAACTGCTCTATTTCCTGACAGATCTTATTTATTTGATCAACAGAGGTAGAATAAATTAGATTTATACTCCATCTGATTCTTCTGAACTTATTTAATCCATGATTTATAACGCTAATATCGGAAAGATCCTTATTCGGGATTATCATTGGAGATGTGTCAAATAGCCTTACAGTTGTAGATCTAAAGCCAATACTCTCAACAATGCCGTGAAATTCACCTGGAACTTCAATCCTATGACCAGGTTGAAACCTATTTTCTCCAATGATCAACATTCCAGATATTAAATTTTTAAATAAATCTTGCGCTCCCAAAGCTATTGCAACAGAAAAAAGACCTAGTCCAGCGATTAACGGCCCTATTTCAATACCAAAAATATCAAGGATGATCGCAAGTCCTATCACCCAAACCAGAACTTTAGAAGATCTTTCAAGCCAAACTGACATCGCTGTGGTTAGCCAAGTGTTATTGGATAATATAGAAAATAATGGACTCACAAGATTCGATAATGCGCTAAAGATTGTGTAAACAATTAAAGCCTTAACAAGATTGGTAGCAATTAAATCAATTAAACCAGATAAAGGTAAAAAAATTGTTATTAGATATATACCTATCGTGATTGGAATAAATCCTAAAGGTTTTTTAAGCGAATCTAATAAAATATCATCCAGTTCTGTTTCGGTTCGAGAAGTTAATTTTTTTAAAGAATTAACTCCTACATTTGCGAAAACGCCTCTAAAAATTAGAGAGACTATTAAGATGAACAATGAAATTAGAACTTCTGACATACTGATACCTAAAAAACCAGAGGTCCAAACTTGATTTAGCAAATCCAAGAAATCTTCCATGTGTTGAAGGATACTATTTATAGTTAATTATTAAAATAACTCTTACTTATAATTTGATCGATTGAAGAAATTCTCTTTTGCGTGTTTTCAATGAATTCATGAATTTTTTTATCGTCATACCTGCCGACTCTAGATGAGTCTAAGGATTTTAAAAATTTTTCCGTAGATGCCAAAGCTAGATTATTTTTTGGAAGACTCAAAAAGCTCTTTTTTAGAATAGTCAAACATCTATAAATGGAACGCGGAAAATTATCATCTTTGAATAAAAAATTTATGACACTTTCTTTTTCAATGTCACCTCTAGAAACTTTTCTAAAGGCTTGATGAGCAGAGAGAGTTTTAAGTAAATTTACCCACTCCAAAGTAGACAGATCTACTGTTCCTTCCTTTTTTTTTGCAGAACTAATCGAATCAATTATTCTTGAGATCATATCTGCACGCTCTAAAAAACGGCCAAGTTTTAAAAATTCAAAAGCATATCCCCTTGAAAAATTATCAGAGATAATTCCAAAAAATCTCTGAGAAGATGAAATTACCTCATAAATATTTTTTGCTCTTTTTCTCTTGCTTGCTTTCAAAGTCATTTCTTTTTGAAAAAACAATTGAATATTATTTAGTTCTTCAACTGATGATCTAGGTAAATCGTCTTTGATAAATTCAGAGTTATAAGTGGCTCCTTTCAGACAAGAAATTATCGAATTTGGATTATTTTTTTCAATACTTAAAAAATTTATAACATTAGATTCTTCAAAGTTTGAATAAATTTTATGAAAATCTTTTTTTGAATCCATAGACTCAATGATGGACTCCCACCCTAATGTGTCATCAACTGGAAAATCTAACATCATTTCAACATTTACATTTATCATCCTTGCAGTATTTTCAGCACGTTCGATGTAACGAGCCAACCAATATAAATGTTCTGCGTCTCTACTAAGCATCTAATCAATTATCCATGTATCTTTACTTCCTCCTCCTTGAGAGGAATTAACAATCGATGTTCCCTTTTTCAATGCCACTCTAGTGAGGCCTCCAACAGTCACGTAATTTTTTGTTCCGCTGAGTATAAAAGGCCTCAAATCTAAATGTCTGGGTTCAATCTTTCCTTCAGAGAATGTTGGGGAAGTGGAGAGGGAAATAAATTTTTGAGCCACGTAATTTCTAGGATTATTTCTTATCTTTCTGAAGGTTGCTTCGACGTCTTTAGAGTTTTTTAAATTTTTCCCTATAACAATTCCATATCCGCCTGATTCAGATACTGGTTTTATCACCATCGATTTAATATCTTTTCTTACTTTATCTCTGCTTTTTTTATCATTCATAAAATAAGTCTTTATATTCTTTAAAATAGGCTTCTCCTTCAAATAGAATTTGATCATTTTGGGGACGTATGAATAAACTGCTTTATCGTCTGCAATGCCACAACCAGGAGCATTTACAATCGAGACCTTTTTTTGCGCCCAGCTTTTAATTAATCCTCTAACTCCCAACGTTGAATCCGGATTTCCTACATCCGGATCTAAAAAATCGTCATCAATCCTTCTATAAATAACATCAACCTTTTTTAAACCCTCAATAGTTTTTTTAAAAACATATCCATCTTTGCCAATTTGAAGATCGCTTCCTTCTACCAAATCTATTCCCATCTGTTGGGCAAGATAAGCGTGTTCAAAATATGCTGAATTATAAATACCAGGGGTTAATAAAACTATTTCGGGATGCTTTGCCTTAGAAAAACTTATTGAAGCGAGAGTTTCATAAAGCTTGCTTGGATAGTCGTCTACTGGATTTACTCCGTATCTTCTAAATAATTCAGGCAGAACTCTTTTCATGATCATTCTATTTTCAAGCATGTAAGACACACCAGAGGGAACTCTTAGATTATCTTCCAATACATAAAACTCTCCATCTTCACCTTTGATTAAATCTGAACCGCAAATATGGGACCATACGCCTTCTTTTAATTTAATATTTTGGCAATACTTTTTATACGCCGATGTTTCGATAACTAAGTTATCTCCAATATCAAATTCTTTTAAAAACTTTCTTTCGTTGTAACAGTCTTCGATAAAAAAATTTAATGCCTTTACTCTTTGAATTAATCCTTTTTCAACTAGCTTCCATTCATCTTTTTTTATTAATCTTGGAATAAAATCTAAAGGCCACGATCTATTATCGCTGGTGTTTGATTCATTTTGGTAAACTCTAAATGTAACTCCCATTGATTGTATTGCAGAAACTGTTGCAGAATTTATATCTTGCAAATCATCTAAAGAAAGTGACTCCAAAAAATTTATAACTTTTTGAGCATGTTTTCTATGCTTTAAAGAATCGCTAAAAAATTCATCATAGGATGGACCCTTTTCAAGATAGTTTATTAAACTAGCTTTTTTCATGATTAATAATTATCCCTATATATATTGTGTGCTTTTAAATACATTTTTATCAACTTAGTCTAACGAAATGCACTAATTTAATGCAAAATAATCGTTTAATTTGATCTACAGGTAACTAATGAATTATGTTATTTTTATTTAAAATTAGTTTATGACGTATTGTTTGGGTATTAAGGTCAACGAAGGTTTGGTTTTTGCATCAGATTCAAGAACCAACGCGGGTCTTGATAATGTTGGTTCTTACACGAAAATGTTTACCTATAACGTAGGAGACAGAGCTTTTGTCATAATGACTGCTGGAAATTTAGCTACTTCACAGGCTGTTTACCATAAAATTCAAAAAGATCTCGATGCTGAATCTCCAAAAATTAATTTAAATCTTTGCCAAGATCTAGAAGAAGCAGCTGAATATATTGGAGAAATAAGCTTAGAGTGTCAAAAAGTTGGTCAGGATATACCAGTTCAAGAAAGTTCTTTGTTGGGATCTAGCTTTATTCTAGGAGGGCAAATTAAAAATCAAGAACCTAATATTATTTTAATTTATCCAGAAGGAAATCATATTCACGTTTCAGATGAAAGTCCTTTTGTTCAGATCGGAGAAACTAAATATGGAAAACCTATTTTAGACAGGACAATTGAGCAAGATACACCATTAGGAGATACAGCCAGAGCAGCCCTATTATCTCTCGATTCAACTATGAGAAGTGATCTTACCGTAGGTCCGCCCATCGACTTTGTAGTTTTTAAAAAAGATCAAATAAATTTAGACTTCCAAGATCGATTGAAACTAGATTCACCCTTCTTCCAACAATTTTCTAATATATGGCACGATCAATTGCTTAAGGCTATAAATCATTTACCCAGATTTAATTGGGAAGACGTTGAATCTCTCGAATAACATTGTATTGGTGAATAGATCTTTGAGTTCTTTCGGCAAAAATTTTTAATAATAAATTTCTCAAAAAAACAGCTATTTTATTGGACAGATGATTTACTTTGCCTTGTCTTTTTGATCTTGCTTGAACTTTATTCCCTCGCGCTACTCTGAGGATTTCATATTGTTTGAGGAATAAATCAATTTTTTTGTTTTTTAATAAATGTGAAAAAGTGAATGCGTCTTCAATAGCCAAACACGAGCCTTGCGCTAAAAAGGGCAACATTGGGTGAGCCGCATCGCCCATTAATATGATATTTTTATTAATTAAAGTTTTTGTGGCTTTTCTCTCAAATAACCCCCACTTATTGATTTTTAATGATTTATTGAAAAGCTCTTTAATTTCGCTATTCCAATTATTAAATTCAATCAGCAACTGATCTCTTTTTCCTTCAAGAATCCAGGATTCCTCTTCCCAAGTATTTTGTTGTTTTATAGCGACAAAATTTATTCTTTTTCCATTAGAAATAGGATAATGAACAATGTGACCGCCAGGACCTAAATGAATATTTATTTCTGTCCAAATTTTCTTTTTTGGTAACTTTTTTAAATCTACAATTCCTCGCCAGGCAATTAAACCAGTAAATTTAGGGGATTCTTCATTAAAGTTATTTTCTCTTATCTTTGACTTTATGCCATCACAAGCAAGAGTTAAGCTTGTTTCATAAGATGAATTATCTTTAAAGAAAATTTTTGAAGAGTTTACTTGTTCAAGCTCATGATTAAATTTTATTTCTCCACCCAAATTAATGTATTCACTTGCTAAGACTCTTATTAAATCTTTTCTATTAATACTAATGAAATCAGAATTATCTTTGTTTAACTGAAGCGATTTAATAACTGAGCTGTTATGGAAAGAACGAAAAATAACTTTATTAGGAAAATAAGCGTATTCAGATAATTTTTTTAATATGCCAACTTCTTTAAGTAATATGGTTGCATTCCTAGATAAATTTACACCAGCTCCATAATCACTTAATGCCTTATCCTTTTCATAAATAATTGGATTAAAACCATTTTTTTTTAAACAATAGCCAAGGAATAATCCACAAACTCCCGCACCGATAATATTTATCTTATTGAGCATTGAGATTTAATGACTCAATTTGCTGGTTTATTCTTTTTTTCCTACTAGTCTTGTCTTGAACCTGTCCTACCAACTGACCACAGGCAGCCATGATGTCATCGCCTCTAGTTGAACGAATAGTCGTAATAAATCCTTTTTTGACCAAAAAATCTTTAAAGGCTCTCACTCTATTGTTAGACGGTTTGGTATAGTTTGATAAGGAAAATTCATTGAAAGGGATAAGATTGATTTTACAAGGATAGCTCTTGAGTAAATTTGCAAGCTCTTCAGCTGTCTCTAAACTGTCATTAACTTTATTGATTAGAATATATTCAAACGTCGTAATTCTTTTATCATTAAATGAATCAACATAATTCTTAACAGATTTTAATAACTTTTGTATAGGATACTTTTTATTTATAGGAACTAAAATATCTCTTAAATCATCATTTGGTGCATGCAGAGATATAGTTAATGAAACATCAGAAACCTTAGAAAGCTTATCTATTTCTGGTATCAGACCTGAAGTACTAAGAGTTACTTTTCTTTTGGACAAGTTATATCCACAATCGTGTCTCATAATTTCCATTGCGTTTACAACATTATCGAAATTCAATAAAGGCTCTCCCATTCCCATCATGACTATATTTGTAATTTTTCGATCTTCTGAGTTTCGAGGGGTGCCAAAAGAATTTTCAGCGATAAATACTTGACCAATAATTTCACTCAAAGAAAGGTTTCTTGAGAATCCTTGTTTTCCTGTTGCACAGAAACTACAATTTACAACACAGCCTACTTGAGAAGATACACATAAAGTATTTCTCCCCTTTTCAGGAATAAGTACCATCTCTACAGATTCATTTTCACCAACTTCCAAAAGCCATTTTTTAGTTCCATCTTCCGAATACTCTTTATGTGAGATCTTAGGCAGCTCGATTACACAATTTTTATTTAAATAATTCCTTAGGGGCTTTGAGAAATTTGTCATGTTTTCAAAATTAATGACACCATTTTGATGAATCCATTTAATCAATTGAGTTGTTCTAAATTCTTTTTGATCTATGGACAGGAAAAAAGAATTTAGTTCTGATATAGATAAATTTAATAAATTTACCCTTTTTGAATTAGAGTTCATTTATATTTGATTTTTAAGAACTTCACAGGAATAAGTCCTTGAAGAATTTCTTACCGATTTATTTAAAAAATCGTAACTGAAATCCATATCTAGAGAAACTTTATTAAAACTTATAGATCTTTGAATCTCTTGGTTAGTTTCATCTGACCATTCTAAAAAAAGTTTATCAAACACATCAATTTTTGTTTCCGATTCAGTAAAATTTTCTGACATATAATATTCATCATCTGAAAGATCGCTCTTCCAACCAATTCTTTTATTAGTTTTATCTAGGGTAAGCAATCCAGTATTTCCTTCGAATATCAAATCACCGTTTGGATCTTTGACATTACTTTTAATAGAACAACTGAAGGTGCTGATGTTCTGACCTGAACATGCCATTAAAATTAAAGCAATTAAAGAAGGAAGAGCTTTATTCACAAGAATTAATCTCTAGAAAAAATTAGATTTCCGTCCTCAAGTTTTGAAAATTTAACGTCGATCCAATCTTTGATGTAATCCTGATAGTTTACCCAAGGTTTTTTGCTTCCTTGTTGTGGGTGAAGATTAATTGATCTTTGTATGTAGCCTGAAGAAAAATCTTTCAACCAATCATAAGTCTCATCAACATCAAGAGGTTTACGTGGACAAGCTGAAGAATATTGATTTTTATCCATATGTTTAATTAATCTACACAAATAAACGCTTGTTAAGTCTGCTTTTAGTGTCCAGGAAGCATTGATGTAACCGAATGAATTTACAAAATTAGGGATATCACTATACATCAAGCTTTTGTAAGTCATAGTTTCTGAAACATTCACTGGATTATTATTAATTGAGATCGTCACTCCGCCAAAATTTTGTAATACCAAACCTGTGGCAGTAACGATAATATCTGCATCTAAAAAATCTCCTGACTTCAATTTAATCCCCTTCTCCTCAAAGGATTCAATATGATCTGTTACTACTGTTGCAGTTTTATTTTTAATCGCTTCAAAGAAATCACTATTAGGTATCAAGCACATTCTTTGTTCCCAAGGATTGTATCTAGGAGTGAAATGTTTATCGACATCAAAGTCAGGAAGTTCTTTTTTAACTTGATCTATCAAGAATTTCTTTGATCTATCAGGGAAAGCTCTAACTCTTTTGAAGAGTGATTGTTGTAAATAGACATTTTTAAATCTTATTAACGCATAGACCAAAGATTTAGGAAGAAATCTCTTTAAGAACAATGCAATGCTGTCTTCATCTGGTCTAGAAACAAAGTAAGTCGGAGATCTTTGTAACATAGTGACTAAATTAGCTTCTTTTGCTATTTCAGGAACAATAGTGGCCGCTGTAGCGCCACTTCCAATTACAACGACATTTTTTCCTTTGTAATCAAGAGACTCGGGCCATTTTTGTGGGTGAATTATCTGCCCCAAAAAATTATCACTACCCTTGAATTCAGGCTCGTACCCAGATGAGTACCTGTAATAACCAGCACACATGTAAAGAAATTTTGATTTATAAAGAAATTTTTCAGAAGATTTTTTTTCAGTTACGTTTACTTCCCACAGGCCTTCTGACTCATTCCAATTGGCAGACTCAACATGATGATTGTATTTGATTTTTTCATCAAGGCCATACTCCTCTATTGTTTCTTCAAGGTAATCCATAATGAGAGGACCAGTGGCAATAGACTTTTTATGATTCCAAGGTTTAAAGGAAAAGCCTAAAGTATGCATATCTGAATCGGACCTAATACCGGGATACTTAAATAAATCCCAAGTGCCGCCAAAATTTTCTCTTCCTTCGAAAATTGCATACGTTTTATCCGGACACTTTGTATTCAAGTGTGCACCAGCCCCAATTCCCGAAATACCGGCTCCAACCACAATAACGTCTAGATAATCTTGCTTCATCTCTTAATTATATTAACAATTGATGATTTAATAAATTATTCTTTTAATTTAAACCCGGTTTCTATCCATTCAGTAATTCCACCTTTCAACGAAAATACTTTTTGATAGCCCATGTCTTGAAGAGTTTTTGCTCCAACTATAGATCTTACTCCTCTAGCGCAATACAGGACTATTTCCTCAGTTGGATCAGAGATATGTCCTTCGATATCTCTATCTAAAACACCTCGACCAATATGAATTGAATTTTCTATGACTCCAGTTTTAATTTCATTATCCTCACGGATATCTACCAATGAAAAATTGTATTTACTTTCTATTAAATGTTTTAGCTGGAAAATATCAATTTCTTGAACTTCTTTCGCAGCCTCGTTAACTAAATCGGAAAAACTTTTTTTCATATCAATTAGAAAAATATTTTTTTTTCGCAATTCTCACTAAAAAATAAAAAGGCGAAATAATTAAAATACAAACGAATAATTCTGCCCAAAAACTTAAATCGATTCGTGCCCGAATAAATGCCGCGATGTAAACACTTCCGAAGCCCATAATTCCATAAATTATAAAGAGAGGTACATCAATGTGAGATATTATTTTTTTCAGAAATTCCATTGGATAATCTATATTATTACAGATATTAATACTTAGGATTTAACAGAATGGATGATTTAAAAGATATTGTCTTTACTTATAAAGAACACACGGGTTATATAAAAATAAATAGACCTCCAAATAATTTTTTTGATTCTGATTTAATCCGTCAGATAGCAGATGTGCTTGAAGAGATGGATAAAAAACAAGATTGTCGCTCCATAATTCTTTACTCAGAAGGTAAACATTTTTGCGCAGGAGCTGATTTTTCAAGATCAAATTTTAAGAATGAGTCAGATGCTTACTCAGCTTTATATGATCAAGCTGTTAGATTATTTAGAACTAGTAAGCCAATAATTGCTGTTATTCAAGGTGCTGCAGTCGGTGGAGGCCTCGGAGTAGCTCTTGCTGCGGATTTTAGAATTGCTTGTAAGGAATCAAGGTTTAGTGCTAATTTTTCAAAGTTAGGATTCCATCAAGGATTTGGCACCACAATTACTTTGCCACGAGTCGTCGGTCATCAATTTGCTAAAAAAATGCTTTTAACGGCAACTCGTCTCAAAGGCGAGGAAGCAATGGCTTGCGGTCTCGCAGATTATTTAGTTGAACAAAAGGATTTAATGACTACTGCAGAAAATCTTGCCAAAGAAATTAATAGCTCTGGACCCTTAGGGGTTCAAGCCATTAGATTTACTATCAATGAAGGAATAGCCGACGAGATAGCTAAAATTGTGAAGTGGGAATTAGCAGAACAAGACAGGCTTAGAGAAACCTCAGATTTTAAAGAAGGTATCAAGGCTTCGCTTGAAAGAAGAGAGCCTAATTTTAAAGGCAACTAATTTTTTATTTTGAGTCTTAATTCGAAGTCTAAAGGACCTAAAGCTTCGTGTTTTTCTTTTAATTTTTTTACACGCTCAAAAGTTTCATCTGGCATAGGCGCAGATTTTCTTAGTTTCATATCAATGTGAATAAGCAAACATTCTGAAATTGCTGAAAGCTCTTTTTTCTCATTGAGTAAAATTGCTGCGTGGTGAATAATTTTTCGATTCACGTTAACAATTCTAAAACAAGGATAAATTTTATCGTTTAAGAGGTTTTCTTTTACATATCGTATATTTTCTTCAAGCGTAAATGTTGAATATGTCTCTCTAATTGTTTCTTCGTCCCAAGAGAACCCAAGGTCTTGATACAAGGGACCAGAACCTTCATCGAATATTTTCGAATAAAAAGCAACATTCATATGACCATTCATATCGCACATATCCTTAGATACAGTAACTAGATTGCCTTTATAGGGGAATTTATTTTCCATACAATAATTTTATGGCAGATGATAACTTACTTATTATTCTTGGCAACCAATTATTTCCTTTAGAAGAGATAAAGAAAACTGGTGCAAAAAAAATCTTCATGAAAGAAGATTTGGGTCTGTGTACAGATTTTAAACACCATAAACTCAAGATTTTATTTTTTTTAGGAGCTATGCGTGAATACAAGAAAAGTCTTGAAGCTAATGGTTTCGAAGTTTTTTATTTTGACATCGACACAAAAGAATTTGATACGTCCTACCTAGAATTATTAAAAAAAACGCTTCAAAAAAACTCGATTAATAATATTTTACATTTTGAAATTGAAGATAAAACTTTTGCAACTAAATTAGATAAATTTATTTCTTCAAACCAGATTAAATCAGTAAAAATTCCTACGCCTATGTTTTTGTGTGATAGAGAAGAATTCAAGGACTTTTTTGGAAATAAATCACTACGAATGGTTTCTTTTTATCAAATGATGAGGAAAAAATTAAACGTTTTAATGGAAAATGAAAAACCGATTGGAGGTAAATGGTCGTTTGATGACGAAAATAGAAAGAAACTTCCTAAAGAAATAGATGTTCCAATGCTTCCTGTATTTAAACATTCGAATGATATAGAAAAATTAAAAAACCAAATATCTTTAAAATTTAAAACACATTATGGAGATCTAGAAACGGTTTGGTTCCCAATGAATAGAAAGGATTCATTATTATGGCTAGACAATTTTCTTTTCTACAGATTTCATAATTTTGGAACTTATGAAGACGCGCTGCACACTGAGCATAATTTTATTTTTCACAGCGCCCTTAGCCCACTTCTTAATATAGGTTTATTGACTCCAAAAGAAGTTTTAGAAAGATCCATTTCATATGCTGCAAAAAATAAAATTCCTCTAAATTCACTCGAAGGATTTATAAGGCAAATAATTGGCTGGAGAGAATTTATTAGGGGTACTTATCACTTGAAAGGAAAAGAAGAAGAAAATTCAAACTTTTTCAGTCATTCAAAAAAACTGACAAAAGAATGGTATACAGGTGAAACAGGAATTCCGCCCTTAGATGATGCGATTAAAAATTGCCTGAAATTTGGCTTTACTCATCACATCCCGAGATTAATGATAATAAGTAATTTAATGACTTTGGCCCGAATAGATCCTAAGGAAATCTATAAATGGTTTATGGAAATGTTCATAGACTCCTCTGAGTGGGTAATGACTCCAAACGTTTTTGGAATGGGAACATTTGCAGATGGAGGAATTTTTGCTACCAAGCCGTATTCCTGCGGATCAAACTATCTTCTTAAAATGAGTAATTATAAAAAAGGAGATTGGTGTGATGTTGTAGACGGTCTTTACTGGAAATTTATGGAAGATAATATAGATTTTTTTAGGTCAAATCCGCGTCTATCAATCATCCCCAGATCGCTAGATAAAATGAAACCTGAGCGGAAAAAGAAAATCTTCAAAGAGGCTAATAATTTCTTTGAAACTTTTACAAAATGAAAAAAAATACCGCAGAAAAGATTTGTCCAGTCTGTGAAAAACCTTTCAGCTGGAGAAAAAAATGGAAAAAAAATTGGAGCGAAGTGAGATATTGCAGTGAAAGATGCAGAAGAAATAAAGCTAAGAAATAGAAATTACTACCTTTCCTATCAATTTTCTATCTTTTAAGTATTTTAAAGCCTCAAGCGAACGTTCAAAGCTAAAGATTTTGCAAATGTGAGGTTTCAATTTTCCTTCATTTGCTAAATTGTTAATGATGTCGATGTTTTCTTTTCCTAGATCTGGATTTTTTCTACCGTACTCTCCTGCTCTTACACCGATAACTGAAAAACCTTTGATAAGAGGATAATTTACTGGAAGATTTGAAATTCTGCCTCCCGCAAACCCTATGACCAAAAGTCTTCCACCCCAGTTAATACATCTTATTGATTCATCAAACACATCACCGCCTACGGGATCATAAATGACATCTGCTCCATTACCATTTGTTAATTCCTTTACTTCTTCTCTAAAAGAAGTTTTACCAGCTTCCAAAGTATTCACAATCTCGTCAGCCCCCCAAGATTTTACAATCTCTAGTTTTTCATCTGAAGTTCCAGTAGCTATCACTCGTGCACCGTAAAGTTTTCCAAGTTCTACAGCAGCCATACCTACCCCTCCAGTAGCTCCATGAACTAAAAGATTTTCTCCTTCCACTAAATTTCCTCTCCTAATTAAACCTACAAAAGCTGTTAAATAAACTGTTTTAAAAGCAGCAGCTTCTTCAAAAGAAAAAGATTTTGGTTTCTGTGAAAGCATAGATTCTGGCAGAACAATTTCTTTCGCAATCGCCCCATGCCCCCAACTTCCAAACATGACTTCATCCCCCTCCTTGAAAGTGCAAGATTGTGAACCAACTTCAGAGACAATTCCTGCCCCTTCCATTCCCAAAGCAAAAGGTAATTTGGGTTTATTTTGATATTTTCCCTGAGTCATTAATAAATCTGGGAAATTTAAAGAAGCGGCTTTTATTGAGACTTTTACAGAATTTTCTTCTACTGAAGAGATAGGTATTTTTTTAAAAGACAGTCCTTCAAAGTTATCTGAAAGATTTGAGCAAACAAATCCCTCAGTTAACTTTTGACTCATTAATCAGCAAGAAAAAATTATCCTTGCGCTGATTTTGATTTGATATTTTCTACGTTAGATTGAGCAGCCTGATGTTTACTTAATTCTATACGAGCCACTGTTCTTCTATGAACTTCGTCTGGACCATCAGCTAATCTTAAAGTTCTCATCCCTGCATACATTCTTGCTAAAGGAGTGTCTTGTGAGACACCTCCGCCGCCATGTATTTGAATTGCTTTATCAATTACTGAAAGTGCCATTTTAGGAACTGCTACTTTAATTTGAGCTATATCAGATTTAGCGATTTTATTTCCTAACTTATCCATGCGATCAGCGGCTCTATAAGTTAGTAATCTGCACATTTCTATTTCCATTCTACAATCCGCAATGATGTCGTAGTTTCCGCCTAACTCAGCTAATTGCTTCCCAAATGCAACTCTTTCAAGAGATCTTTTGCAAAGCAAGTCTAATGCTCTTTCGGCAACACCGATAGTTCTCATACAATGATGAATTCTTCCTGGGCCTAATCTTCCTTGAGCAATTTCAAATCCCCTTCCTTCACCTAAAATCATATTTGATTTAGGAACTCGGACGTTGGTAAATTTCATGTGAGCGTGTCCATGTGGAGCATCGTCATTGCCAAAAACCGTCATCATTCTCAAAATTTCAACTCCAGGAGTGTCCATTGGCACTAAAATTTGCGATTGTCTTTGGTGTTTTGGATTGTCTGGATTTGAAACCCCCATGAAGATAATAATCTTACATCTTGGATCTCCAGCTCCAGAAGTCCACCATTTTTCTCCGTTGATGACATATTCATCGCCATCTTCAACAATAGAGCTCGAAATATTGGTTGCATCTGAAGAAGCTACATTTGGCTCAGTCATTCCAAAAGCAGATCTTATTTCACCGGCAAGTAGAGGCTCCAACCATTCTTTTTTTTGTTCATCCGTTCCATATTTATCAAGAACTTCCATATTTCCAGTGTCTGGGGCCGAACAATTGAAAACTTCTGAAGCAATTCCTACAGTTCCCATTAACTCTGACAAAGGTGCATACTCAAGATTAGTCAAACCATAGCCGTATTCTGATTCTGGTAAAAACAAATTCCACAGGCCTGCCTTTTGAGCTTTCGCCTTTAATTCATCTAAAATAGGAGGTTGTTCCCATCTTTTACCGTTAGCACTCATTTCTTCGTGTTGCTGATGATAAGTCTTTTCACCTTCATAAAGGTGATCGTCCATAAATTGCTGGATTTTGCTTAATAATTCTTTAGTTTTGTCTGAATGTTCGAAATTCATAGTTTATTCTCCAATTGTGTTAGAAATTTTACACATTTCCTTAAAAATTAGTATATTTATTAAGTTATAAAACCATACTAAATGATTAATTCTCTCGATCGAATTTCTGTCGCGACAAGTGATCTAGAAAGATCCAAAAAAATTTTTAATGATTTCTTTGATTCTTCACCTGCATTTGAGGTGGAAGAGAAAAATATTGGTTACAAAAGTTTAATTTATAATTTTGAAAATACTCGACTTGAATTAATAAGTCATTTAGAAAGCAAAGAAAACTCAGAGTTATCTAATTTTTTTTATGATAATCCAAATGGTGGCTTGTTTGGATTTTCTCTTAGATGTGAAAATAAAGAAATCTTTGAAAAAATGAAAGAATCCTCGACCATTGAAGTTGTAGAAACAACCGAAGGAAACAAAATAACTTTTCAAACAAATGATCTAAAGCAATCAAAAAAATTTAAGCTTTCTTTAAATCATTACGATTCTCCATTACCAAATAAAAACATAGATTCTGATTTATTCGCTTTAGACCATTTAGTAGTCACAACCAATAATGGAGATAACTTGATCAATTTATATAAAGAAAAATTAGGAATTAGACTTGCGCTTGATCAAATGGTAGAAGAATGGGGAGGTAGAATGTTATTTTTCAGAACAGGCCACGCAACCATAGAAGTTATTGATAACAAAGTTCCAGGAGAAGATAACTTTTGGGGTCTTGCTTGGAAGACAAAAAATATTGAAAAGACTTGTGAGAGGCTAGCTGAAAAAAATCTAAATGTAAGTGAAGTTAGAAAAGGCAGAAAAAAAGATACCTTAGTAGCGACAGTTAAATTTGATGAAATTAAAATACCCACCCTTTTAGTTGAACATTTAGAATAATTTACTTTTTAATTAGGTATTTTTTAAAGCTTCTCTCCGCTAATTTACCTCTCATTAAACTAACTTCATAAGAGTTCTTATGCTCTCTAAAACTTACTGACTTAAAAATATTTTCATTTTTGATATGTAATGCCGCTCCTCCATCAACGGCAAAGATTTTTTTTACTTTCTTAGACATAATCATTTTTTTTACTGTCGGCCTTCTTTCTGGTTCCTCATCGTAGTGGGGACAGCAAGTTCCTTTAATAATATTCATGCAGGGCATTATTTTTAAATTTGAACTCCATGAATCAGTAATTCCGTTTTGAAACCAGCAAATGGCGCCAGCACTCACGCCGCTCATCACAATTCCATCTTTATATCCTTTCTTTAAAATCTTATCCAAACCCCATTCTCTCCATACAGCTAACATACTTTTTGTGTTTCCGCCGCCGACAAAGATTGCATCTTGATTTGAAATTAATCTTTTTAAGTCGGGTGTTCTTTTAAAAAAATCTAAATGTGAAGGATTACATTTTAGTTTTGAAAAAGTTGCATAAAAATTTACTTTATAGGCTTCATTGTCACCAGTTGCAGTAGGAATAAAGCAAATATTAGGATTCTTTTTTTTTGTTTGCTTGAGAATGTATTCTTCAATGATACCTTCGCCTGGATCACGGCCAAAACCACCACCTCCAATCGCAACGATATTTCGTTCTCTAACCATAATTACTCATGGTGCGGATAGAGGGAGTCGAACCCCCACACCTTTCGGCACTGGTACCTAAAACCAGCGTGTCTACCAATTCCACCATATCCGCATAAAAGGATTGCTAAATTAATCTATTCTGGACTGCTATTCAAGTCAGAGGAATTTAATTCTTTGTCTATATCAAGTAATCGCTGATTTATCTGAATTCTATAAGCATCTATTGAGTCGATGGCTTCAAAAAGTTCATTAAATTTCTGATCATAGATGCCTGTGCTTAATTCAAGAGAAGACAATTTTGCCAATCTACCCTGAACTTCTGAAATTGAAACGTTTAACTTCTCCATTCTATTTTTTATTTCATCAAAATTTTGGTTGGTAGTATTAGTAGCTTCCGTGATCTCGTTCACTCTTGTTTCTAGCAAAGAAATATTTTTTTTATTTCTTTTATTACTCAGGTCCCATAATTTTCTAATTTCTGAATTAAGCAACTTAATATCTTGCAAAATACTTCCAACTCTCTCTTCGGAACTATTATTTTGATTTAATACACTTTCTTCAATACTAATTAACCTAGAATTAATTTGATTTAAGTTTTCTTGTTGTTGCGTTAATCCACTATAAAACCAATAAAAGAAGAAAATAAATAGCGATAGAAAAATCAAAGGCAATACTAATGATCGCGGTGGTACTTGAGAAGATGCAAATATTTTTCTGGTGACTAAGCCCCTATCTGATAGCTTATTTGCTTTTAATTTGTCCTGATTCATTGTAGATTTGTATTTTATAGAAATAACATTTCAAAGGGAGAAAAAATGAATTTTGAATTTTCAGACGAACAGATGGCGATGAAAGAGGAAGTTAAAAAACTTCTCGACAAAGAAAATTCCTTAAAAAGAAATAGAACAGTACTTGAAGGTGAGGAAAAATTTGACAAAGAGTTATGGGACTCTTTAGTTGCAATGGGTTTGACAGCAGTAACTATTCCTGAGGAATACGGCGGTATTGGTATGGGCTATCTAGAACTATGTGTCATTGCTGAAGAATTAGGAAGAGCGATCGCTCCCGTGCCCTATTCCTCAAGTGTCTATTTAGCAACTACAGCTATTTTAAATTGCGCTGATGAAGAGCTAAAAAAAGAATATTTACCTAAACTTGCGTCAGGAGAGATCATTGGTACATTTGCCCATGCTGAAAGTTCTGGATTCCCACTAGAAAAAAGTATTAATTGTAAATATACGGCAGGAAAAATTTCTGGTTCAAAAGCAGCCGTTCCAGATGCTGACATTGCTGATTTTGTAATTGTTTCTGCTAAAAATGAATCTGGAGTGGGGTTGTATTTAATTGATTTAAATACAGATAAAATAAAAATTTCATCTCTAGATACTTTTGATCCATCAAGATCACATGCAAATTTAGATATATCTGAAGCTGATGCAAAAGAGCTTGTTTCAGATGGTTGGCTGGAAATTGAAAAAATCCTTGATCAATCAGCAGTTTTGTTTTCATTTGAACAAATCGGTGGTGCAGAAGCGGCAATGAATATGGCAAAAGATTATGCTCAAGGGAGGTATGCTTTTGGGCGATCCATTGCTTCATTTCAAGCCATCAAACATAAGGTTGCTGATATGTATATTTCTTTGCAATTGGCTAGATCAAATTGTTATTTCGGAGCTTGGGCTTTATCTAATGAAGCTGCCGAGCTTCCCACTGCTGCTGCAACTGCTCGAGTAAGTGCCACAAAGGCATTTTATGAATGTTCCAAAGAAAACATTCAGACTCATGGCGGTATGGGTGCGACTTGGGAATTTGATTGTCATTTGTTTTATCGAAGATCTAGACTACTTGCTAGTAACATAGGTAGCCAGGGAGTTTGGAAAGAAAAGCTCATTTCTTCGATAGAAAAAAGTAATTTACAGATATAATGTTCAGTTATACAGCTAGTAATTATTTTAATAAATTGTTTAACTAAGTTTTAAAAGAGGAAATTATGGATTTTAACGATACTCAAGAAGAAGCAAAATTTAGAAAGGAAGCCTCTGAATGGCTTAAAACAAATTTCGAGAAATTTGACAGTGAAAGATCAGCCACTGACAAATCTTCAAAATCTTCTGCAGAACCTAGCAAAACACCTATGGACGAGAGTAAGTCTCTCGAATTAGCAAAAAAATGGCAAACCATAAAGTACGATGCAGGATGGGCTTGTTTACATTGGCCCAAAGATTATGGAGGTAGAGATGCAACTCCGATTGAAAGAGTAATATGGTCTCAAGAAGAATCTAAGTTCCCTATCCCAGGAGGCTTCTTCGAAATTGGTCAAGGTATGGCTGGCCCAGTAATGATGATGTATGCCACTGAAGAACAAAAGAAAGAACATTTACCTCCTATGGCTAAAGGAGAAAAAATATGGTGTCAATTATTTAGTGAGCCTGGCGCAGGTTCAGATTTAGCTGGTATCAAAACAAAAGCAGAATTAGATGGCGACACTTGGACAATAAATGGTCAAAAGGTTTGGACTTCAGGAGCACACTACTCAGATTGGGGTATTTTGGTTACTAGAAGCGACTTTGACGCTCCTAAACACAAAGGTCTAACCTATTTCTTTCTTGATATGAAATCTCCAGGAATAGAAATTCGCCCGATTAAACAAATTAATGGTGGTGCAAACTTTAATGAAGTTTACTTTACCGATGTTAAAATACCTGATTCACAAAGACTTGGAGATGTTGGAGACGGTTGGCGAGTAGCATTGACTACACTTATGAATGAACGTCTCGCTGTTGGCGATGCTTCTGGTGTAGACTTTAAAGAAATCTTCGAACTAGCAAAAGAAAACGATTTTTATGGCGAACCAGCAGTTAAAAACTCAGCTGTTAGGGAAAAACTTGCCGATTGGTATTGTGAATATTCGGGCTTAAAAAATACAAAGATGAGAAGAATTTCTGCTTTGTCTAAAGGAGAAACTCCTGGACCAGAGGCTTCGATCACAAAGATTGTGAGCGCAAACAAGCTTCAAGATATTGCAAATTTTGGAATGGATATTCTTGATCAAGCTGGAATTAATAGTGATGGCAATATGAAATATCACGGTAGTCTTCTAGGCGCCCCTTTGATTAGAATTGCGGGCGGTACAGATGAAATATTAAGGAATATTATTGCTGAACAAGTCCTTGGCATGCCACAAGACGTTAGATTGGACAAAAACGTGCCATTCAACGAAATTCCTACTGGCGACAAATCTAATTAAATAGAAAATAGAAAGGATTTCGTAATCTATTTTTGCAGCCTCTAAATTGCTGCTTGTATCTATCGGCTGAGCGTTGGACCTTATCTCCAATATCAGTTAGCCAAGGTTTAGATTTATAAGATCCTCGTTTAAAACCACCCGGTCCTTCGTGATACGCTAAATAGAGCAATCTAGCGTTATCAATGGGTATACCAAGATTTTTACTATTTCTTTTATTGTACCAACCAATGAAGTCTACAGAATCCGCAAAATTCGTTCTTGATACAAAGTTTCTTCCTGTTTCTTTTTTGTATAGATCCCAAGTACCGTCTACAACTTGGGCGTAACCATAAGCGCTACTCTTTCTTTTCCAAGGAATTAATCCAAAAAATATTCTTTCCCTTTCAGGTTTAGCTCCTTGTTGAAATCCTGATTCTTGCTTGATAAAAGCCATAGTAATTGAAGGAGCGATATCCCACCTTTTATAAGTCTTAATAGACGCTCTATACCAGCTTCTTTTTTCATCAAATATTTCACATATGTTATTTGGACTTTTGGGTGGAGAAGTTACGCAAGAACTCATAACTAAAATTACTAAAAATAATTGAAATATTCTCATGTTTTATCAATAAATGATTCTAAGTTTTCGTCAGAAATAATCTTAATATTTAATTTATTCGCTTTCGATAATTTGGAACCTGAATCTTCTCCGGCAATGAGGAAGTCAGTTTTTGCTGAAACGCTGTTAGTTACTTTAGCCCCCATTAATTCTAATCGCCCTTTTAAATCCTCTCTAGAATACTGTGACAATTTGCCAGTGATGACAATAATCTTATTTGTTAAATGACTTAATGTAGGTTTATTTTGCAATTTAAGTTTTAAACCAAGCTTCAAAAATTCATTTAATATTTTTTTATTATCGGTGTTAGAAAAAAAATTTTCTAGATTTGTAGCAGCGACTTCACCCACATCATCAACCTGTATAAAATCATCGTACTTAGCCGTTTGAATTGAATTTAAATTATTGAAGTATTTTGATAAGTTTTTAGAGGTTTCTAACCCAATTTCCTTAATGCCTAAAGCATAAACAAATCTATGTAAGTCGGTTATCAAACTACTATTAATTGAATCCAATAACTTATCGGTAGACTTGCTAGCAAATCCCTCTAAATCGATAATTTGCGATTTAGATAGTTTATAAAGGTCAGTAACTGATTTTAAAAAACCTTTTTCAACAAACACATCAATTGTTCTTTGACCAAGTCCTTCAATATCCATAGCATTCCTTGAAACAAAATGTTTTAAAGTTTCTTTGAACTGAGAAAATCCAAAACAATTTTGGTCTGTTGTTTTCAATTTATTGCAATCTAACAATGGTGTATTGGATTCAAAAAAGTTTATTGGTTCTTTACAAGTTGGACAATGACTTGGGGGAAGCACTTTTTTTGCAGCTGCTTTTCTCTCATTAATTAAAACTTCAGTAACCTTTGGAATTACGTCCCCAGCTCTTATTATTTTTACATAATCATTTTGTCTTACGTCTAATCTTTTCACTTCATCCATGTTGTGAAGAGTTGCATTTGATATAGTCACCCCTCCAATTTTAACTGGCTCTAAATTTGCAACTGGAGTCAATGCGCCAGTTCTTCCCATTTGGAAAGAAATTGAAATGATTTTGCTTTCTCCTTCTTCAGCAGCGAATTTTTTTGCAATTGCCCATCTTGGAGATCTTGAAGATGCTCCCAACCTATTTTGTAACAATTTGTCATTGACCTTAATTACTATTCCATCAATTTCATAATTTAATTTATTTCTTTTTGTGGTGAGATGACTTATATAACTATTTACTTCTTCAATATTTTTACAAAGTTTGTAATCATCAGAAGTTGGTAACCCCCAATCTTGAAACGTCTCGACCATATCAGCTTGTGTTTCGAAAAAACCTCCTTCTGAAATGAATCCGACGCTATGACAGTAAATGTTTAAAGGCCGTTTAGATGCAATGGATGAATCTAACTGTCTAACGCTTCCGGCGACAAAATTTCTTGGATTTGCAAATACCTTTTGGTTACTTTTTTTGAAAGTATTATTTAAGGATTTAAAGTCTGAAATATTAATGAAAATTTCACCTCTAATTTCAATTTTTTTTGGGATTTTTCTATTTTCAGAACTTAACTTAGTAGGTATGCCTTTAATAGTTAAGACATTATGAGTTACATCCTCTCCTATTGCCCCGTCTCCTCTTGTGCCAGCTTTTATTAAAACCCCATCTTCATAAAGCAAGCTTATCGCTATACCGTCAATTTTTGGTTCAACAATATAATCAAATAGAACCATACCTTTTAATTTATTTATATTTCTTTTTTCAAAGTCAAAAAGATCTTGTACATCAAAAGCATTGTCTAAAGAAAGCATAGGTAGTTCATGCACAAATTCTTTTAATTCAGATAATTTCACCCCTCCTACTTGGTTGGTAGGTGAATCAGATACATCTAAAAAAGAATGTTTTGATTCTAGTTCTTTAAGTTTTTTAAAAAGAAGATCATATTCTCTATCACTGATTTCCGGTGCATCATCGACATGATATTTATCGTTATGATAGGTTATTTCTTTTTTGAGATCAGTGTGTTGATTTTTGATATCTCGCTTAGATACCATTGATTAAGATAGGTTATTTAAGTCAAATTCTTCAGCCATTTGAGAATAATGCTCAACCATTTGTTGTGTCAATACATTTCTGTCGTAATCAAGTATTTGAGATGAGAATTGTTTTGCCACTAGTTCTGAAAATTTAATCAGCTCTGCTAGAGCATTTACTGAATTAGTCTTTGGTCTCATCGAATAAATCAAAGTCATTACATTGGTAGAAATTATGTCTTCTTCTAGTGAAAACTTTCCAGGATTTAGTCCGTTTACAAAAAGAAAATTGTTTTCCTCTTCTAAATTAATTTTGAACCATCCACCCTCATCTGAAAAATCAAAGTCTGAATTTTTAAGAAAGTGAATGAGAGGTTCATACTCGAAAACATTTTCCTCAGCTTCAAGGTGAATTGTTATTAAATCTGTCTTTTCATTGGATTTAAAAACTGAATCATAATTATCTGATTCTATCGATTCATCATAGTCATCTGATATTTCTTCATCAATGGACGCTTGGTTTTTGTCAATTTTTTCTTCTGATGTCTGAACTGGCTCAAATAACTCTCTGGAATTAACTTTTTTGTTTATTTCTATCGAAGCTTTTTTTCCAAAAAAAAGTCTTCTGAACATTAACAACAAGGTGATGGAAATTATGATTCCTAACAATAAAATTATAATTTCATTTATGCTCATTAAACTGCTGCCATTTTGATAGCTTCTTCAATATCTACTGTAACTAGTCTAGATACACCGGGTTCTTGCATTGTAACACCGATTAAATGCTTACTTTTTTCCATAGAAATTTTGTTATGAGTCACAAATATAAATTGAACTCTATCTGACATTTCTTCAACCATCGAAATAAATCTTGAAGTATTGAAGTCATCTAAAGGTGCATCTATTTCGTCGAGGATACAAAAAGGAGCTGGGTTTAAAGAAAAGAAAGAAAACACTAAAGCTATAGATGAGAGAGCTTTTTCGCCTCCAGAAAGTTGTGACACATTTACATTTTTTTTACCGGGAGGCATCGCTTTAAAGATAATTCCAGTATCTAAAATGTCGTCTGAAGTAGTTTCTAATTGAGCATGGCCGCCACCAAAAAGTTTAGGGAAAAGTTCTCCAATTTTGATGTTTAAGCTGTCATACGTATCTTTGAATAAAGTTTTAGACTCCTGATCAATTTTTCTTATTGCATTCTCTAAAGTTTTTAACGCACTCTCTAATTCTTCGGTTTGATTGTCTATTTCTTTTTTTCTTTCTTCTTCAAGTTTATATTCTTCTGTTGCTGCTAAATTAATTGGGCCAATCCTTTCAATTAAATGTTCAACTTTTGTAATTTGTTCAATATAGTTTTCTTCGGTATCTTCTGTGGTAATTTCATTAAGTAAAGTTTTAATATCATGACCGTCTTTTTCTAGTTGTTTCAGATATATTTCTGCCTCAGAAAGATAACCTTGTCTATTAATTTTTGAGTCTTGAGAGTCTCGTTTGATTTTCTCAGCATTTAAATCGCAATCATGGGAAGCTCTTTCTAGAGATCTAATCTCTTCAGACAACTTTGAGAATTCGTTTCTAATTTCCATTAAAGAATCCTCAACATTACTTCTTGACTCTAAGAGAGGTTTTATTTCCACCTCGAGGGTTTTAATGGGTACTTCCAAAGATTCGATTTCTTTTTGTGTATTAATTAAAAGCCTTTTTTTCATTTCTTCTTCTTTGTTCATAGAATCTTGATCACTTGTTACCTGAGCGATTTTTACTTTTAAATTAGTTATTTCAGAGCTGAGACTTAGCAATTTATCTTTTTGCACGACAAATTTTTCTTCTTGTTCTGATGTTTGATTTTCAATTGCATCAACTAGCTTTTTCATTTTGTCGTCGAATTTGATTATTGAAGAGTAAATTTGATCTAAAGAATTAGGGCTAAATTTAGAAAAATTATTTTTGTGGTTAGCCAAATTTGATTTTACATCCTCTAACTCTAAGAGGATCTGTTTAGCCAGAAATATTGGAGATAGAGCTCCATCTATCTCAGAAATGGAAGCATCCATTCTTTCAAGCAGCGGCTCCTTTTCTTTTAGATTTATTTTAAGCTCATCTAAAGCTTTACTGTTAACATCTTTTTGACTGGTAAAAGTTTTTAATTCATTTTCAAGATTTTCTTTTTGAATAGCCAACTCGTTTTTTTTATTTTTTTGAAAAATTAATTCTTGCTCAGATTTAGAGAGTTTTGCGCCGCTAGAATAAAACTCCTCTTGTGCTTTATTTATTTCAGTCTGAATTTCATCTTGCCTTACTTTTGATTTATCAATTTTGGTTTGAATTTCTTGTTTTTTAGAATTTATTTTTTCAATTTCCAAATCCGTTTCCTTAATCGAAATGTTTAGTTTGGCAGCGGCTTCATTTTTTTCTTGCCAGTTGAAAGCTTTCAACAATGAATTCAATTTCTGTTCCTTCTTTTTTAAGTCGTTGTATCTCTCTGCTGATTTTACTTGCTGCTTTAGTTTTAATAATTGACGATCAATTTCATCACTTATGTCTGAGACTCTGTTTATATTTTCTTTCGTTCTTTTAATTCTGGATTCTGTTTCTTTTCTTCTTTCTTTGTAAACAGAGATACCTGCAACTTCTTCTATGTATGCTCTAAGTTCTTCTGGCTTCGAACTAATCAATTTAGTAGCCATTTCTTGCTCTATGACAGCATAGCTTCTTGGTCCCAATCCAGTTCCAAGAAAGATATCGGTTATATCTTTTCTTCTACACTCAGAATTATTTAAGTAATAAGTAGATTTACCATCTATATCTACAGTTCTTTTGACGCTAATTTCTGAATAGGACGAAAACTCGCCACCAATTCTTCCATCTCCATTATCAAACAATAATTCGACGGAGGCCCTTGCAGAAGGTGCTCTTGAGGAGGATCCGTTGAAGATAATGTCTGCCATTGAGTCTCCTCTTAAATTTTTGGCAGATATCTCCCCCATTACCCATCGAACTGCATCAATAATATTTGATTTACCGCAACCATTTGGACCAACAACTCCTGACATTTCGCTGGGGAAGGAAATCTTCGTTGGATCAACGAAAGATTTAAAACCAGATAGGCTAATGTTTTTTAACCTCATATTTATATGAAAGTCTTATTTTATACGATTTCTACAAATCAATCATGCAAAATTATTGTTCCAGCTGTTTTATTGCCGCGTTCATGACAATTATTAATGCTTTTTTTTCATCTTCTGACTCCACATTATCAAGAGCTAACGCCCAATTATTAAGAGCCTGTTTAAAGTTTTGTTTACCGTAAAGATTTAATCCATTTAAGGTAAGAGCTTTATAGTTCGATGGATCCAAAAATAAAGCATTATTAATTGCTAAAATTGTATTTTCGTTAAATGTCTTATTATTTTTTAAATATAACGACTCTGCATATCTAGCATAGATGTCTGAATCTAGTAGATTAGGAAACTTGCTTATGAATAACGAAAAAACTTTTGAAGCTTCTTCGTAGTGTTGATTTGACATTAAGTCTGAAGCTAGTAGATAAATCTGCTCTGATGATAAATCTAAATTTAATAAATTATCTAAATTACTCTGCAGTTCGTAATTAGGTATTTCGTGATCTAACTTCTCATAAAAACTTTTAAACTCTAAGGTTTTAAAATTTATATTCCCAAAAAAAATAAAATAAATAATCAGACAACTACAAATTGCAGTAATAAGGCTTAAGGAAAAATTCATTTATTTTCTTAGCCTCAATAGCAAAATGATTGAGAAAATTATTAAAATGATTGGAAAAAAATAAAGTAGAAATGTTGATGCATTTCTTGGAGGAGAAAACAAAACTTCGTCACCAAATTTTCCTGATACCTTTTCCTTAATAGTTGATTCTGTTGCACCACTTTTGATTTCATCGTAAATAAATTGTTTTATATCCAAAGCAATTGGTGATGAAGAGCCACTGACATTAGAGCCCTCACATAAAGGACATCCAATTTCATAAGTTAGTTTGTTAAATAAATTTTGCTCTACTGTCGAATCAAATTTATAAAGTTCTATTTCACCAAAAGATAGTGAATTGAAGAAAATTAAATACCAAATTACTCTAATCATTCAAAAAAGATTGAAATTTATCTAGCCAAATCTTGTCATTCATAATGCCAATGTGTTTAACCAAAATCTTATTTTTCTTACTCACTAAATAGGTTTCGGGTGCTCCTGCAACACCTAACTCAAATCCTAAATTCCCAAGCGGATCGAAGACGTTCTCATAATAGGGATTACCAAATTGGATCAACCACTTTTTTGCTTTTTCTAAATCATCTTTGTAATTAAGGCCGATAATTTTTATATCTTGATCTTTAAGATTCATAAGAAAACCGTGCTCTAATTTGCAGTTAATACACCAGGTTGCCCACACGTTTATTAACTTAAATTCACCTTCTTCAAAAATACTTTGGTCAATTTTTCTTTTTTGTAGAGTTTGAAGTTCAAATAAAGGGATGTCAGAAACAATCAACGATTCTTTTTCTTCAAAATTCAAATTTAAAAGAAACATGCCCGAAATGAACACAATAAAAATTAAAGGAATACTGATTAAGTAGGTTTTATTCATCTAATTAAAACCCTTCTAGTAAATGCAAAGACTCCTCCCAAAGTCATTAACAACGCGCCTAGCCAAATAAATCTAATAAAAGGCTTTGTTTGTATCTTTGCAATCCATTCGCCAGTATCTAAGCGCTCGCTTAAACTAATATAAACATCTTCTTTTAAATTTATTGAAATTGCAGATTCAGTCATAACGCTCTTTGAAGCAGGATAAAAAGCTTTTTCTGGCTTTAAATTAAATGTTTTACCACTAGCTAAATTTTCTACTTCAAAGTGAGCAATCTGGGAAAAGAAATTAGACTCTTTTCTGGTATCTTCTTCTAACAGTGTAAATTCATAATTATTTAATTTAACGCTTTCACCAATGTCTAAAATAACTTCTTTTGAATCAGAATGGCTTGAGACTACACCTATTCCTAAAATAGTTACTGCGATTCCAAAATGCGCTAGATTCATACCGAAAGAATTAAAGAAAAGTTTTCCTTTATTAAAATTTCTGAATGAAGAAAGAAAAACACCGGCTAAAATAAGACTCAACATAATTATTCCTGCAAGATTAAACAAGCTAAGATCATTGAAAATTAAATAAGAAAAAAAGATCGACAGGCCAAAAAGAAAAAGAAGAATAATCAAAAAAGGTTTTAATTCTAAAGGAGATTCTTGCCACTTAGTTAAAACTCCATAGCCTTGAAAGAAGGCTAAAAAGAAAGCAATGGGAACAGTCACTAGGTTAAAATAAGGAGCTCCTACGGTAATATTTTTTCCATCGTTAAAAATTTCGTAAAAAATTGGATAGATTGTCCCAAATAAAATTATTGCCGCCAAAATTACTAAAAATAAATTATTTATTAACAAAAAATATTCTTTTGAAATTAAGGAATAATTAATCGTATTTTCATCATTTACGTCCGATCTAAAAAATACGTAAAAAGAATAGAGAGTTATTCCAAAAGTTAGCAGCAGAAGAATCAATCCACGCTCAGGATCTAAAGCAAAAGAGTGAACAGAGGTAAGAATACCTGAGCGAACTAAAAACATGCCAATAAAACATCCTACGATACATAAAATTGAAAGCAAAATTGTCCAATTATTAAAAATTTTTCTTGAATTACTTACAATTGCAGAATGAAATAAAGCGGTAGCTAACAGCCAAGGCACTAAAGAGGAATTTTCAACGGGGTCCCAAAACCACCAACCGCCCCAACCCAATTCATAATAAGCCCACCAACTTCCTAACGCAATTCCTAGGGTTAAAAATGACCATGAAAAAACAGTCCAATTCCTTATTTTTGAAGTCCATCCTTCTTTGACGTTTAAACATCTACCTAAAGCTATAGAAAAAGGCACAACTAATCCTGCATATCCTAAATAAAGCATTGGCGGATGAATAGTAAAAGCAAAATCTTGCAAAAGTGGATTAAGATCGGTACCGGATAGTGACGGTATTGGAAGTAATCTCTCAAAAGGATTAGAAGAAAATATTATAAATCCTAATAAGCATGAAAGGATTAGATGAAAAAAAGAAAGAACAATATTCTTATCTCTAATTTTTGAATAATCATTCATGAAATTGAATGCAATCATCCAAAAACTGAGAATTAAAACAAATAAAAGAAGAGAGCCTTCATGTCCTCCCCAAAGAGCAGAAAACTTATAGTAATTTGGTAAATTTGGATTGGAATTATTTGCTACGTATAAAACGCTAAAGTCATCGTTTAAAAAAGCGAACTCGAGGAATAAAAAACTTCCAAGGAGTAGAAAGAAAATTATGTAAACATTTTTCTGAAGGTCATAAAATTTAGTATCAGAGTAATACGAATAGGAAGTACTTATAAAGCAAACCGATGAAAGCGTAAAAGCCAAAATTAAAAAAATATTTCCTATTTCTGGGAACATAGTTACTCTAGAGCCTTTTCAACTTCTTTCGGTACATAATTTTCATCATGCTTGGCTAATATTTCGTAAGCTTGAAACTCATTTTTGCCTGCAAAAAAATAGCCTGTTGCAACGACACCTTTGTTCTCTTTGAATAAATCAGGAAGCAATCCATTATATGTAACTGCAATTGTATTTTTTAGATCAGTTATTTCAAAGTAAATCTCTAGTGAGTCGATATTTCTCATAAGAGATTTTTCTTTAACCAACCCCCCTGCTCGAATAGAACGATCGGAAGCTGGAGGATTATTTTTTAAATCAGTTGGAGAATAAAATAAATTAATGTTCTCTTGTAATGCTGACATTACTAGTAATAAAGATATAAGGATCGAGACCCCTACGAACAGAATTATGTAGATTCTATTTTTTCTATGCGGTTTCAATTTTCTTCACTTGCTTTTTAATTCGTTTCAATTTCCTCAAAGGTATAACTAAGTTAATTAAAATAATAAAAAAAGTTAATCCTAAAACTAACGAGAGGTGCAAAGAAATATTCACTAGATCAATCATTACCAAGGATAAGATCTTTGAACCAGCTTTTATTGAGCTCCCTCTTTGCTATTTCAGCTCTCATTGACATTAATCCGAACAAAAAAACTAAGATATAAAAGGAAAAAATACATATTAAAAGTGGGTACAACATTTCGTTAGCTATAGAAGATTCTGAAAAAACTTTAATTGTTGCGGGTTGATGCAGAGTATTCCACCAATCTACAGATTTTTTAATTATAGGTAAATTAATTGCCCCTACCATAGTTAGTATAGAGACTGCTTGATCCGCTGATTTTTTATTATCAAAGGATGAATATAGCCCAATGATTACTAAATAAAATAAAAGCAAAACCAAAGTTGAAGTTAATCTAGCGTCCCATATCCACCAAGTTCCCCATGTTGGTTGACCCCAAATAGCTCCGGAAATAAGCGCAAGAACTGTAAATGAGGCGCCTATTGGAGCCATAGCAAAGATAAACAAACCTGCCATTTTCATTTTCCAAACGACGGAGACAAATCCAGCAATTGCCATCGCAAAATAAACAGACTGTGCAACTGATGCTGCAGGAACATGCAAATAAATTATGCGATAAATTTCGCCTTGAGTGGCGTCTGTAGGTGAAAAGTAAATTCCCCAAATTATCCCTAAGAAAAAAATAGAAAATCCTAAAATAAAAGCTACTGGTATAAATTTTCCAGAAAGCTTATAAAACCATGGGAAAGAGCCAAGCTTGTGATAAAAAGATTTAATTGAACTTAAAGTATTATTCATAATGCAGCCTTATAGCCCCCATACAAGCTAAGGAAATAACTGGAATAGTTAAAAACAATAAACTTAAAAGTAAAAGCAGAAAAAAACTGATGTTTTCGCTTGAATAAGTAGAAGCGCTGGAACCAAGGATCAATACCGGTAGACTTAGAGGCAACATAATAGCGGAAGCTAAAATCGAATTTTTACCTAAAGACAATGCACCAGCTAATGCGCCAAAGAAAGAAATTATTATTGTGCCAATTAGTAGAGAGCTCAATAGATTCAAAAGATTCGACAATGGAAAATATAATAGAAATACCATTGACGATGACAAAACAATTAATGGAAGCGCTGAGAATATCCAATTAACAATTATCTTAACCAGTATAATTTGCAATATCGAAAAGTCCTTTGCGTAAAAAAGATCCAACGAACCATCGTCAAAATCCTCTTTAAAGATAGTTTGAATAGATAACATTCCAGACAACAAAATACAGATCCAGATTAATCCTGGAGCTAACCTGGAGAGTTGAATCGGATCATTTGAAACAGCTAAAGGGAAAAAAGTAATGCAAATTAGAAAAAAAACTATTGGACTAATAATGTTCGAAGATTTTTTTGAGTAAACCAATATTTCTCTAGAAAAAAAAGTTTTAATAAAATTCATAACTTGTAATCATTGAGGTTCAATTCAATGCTATTTTTTATATTTTGATCATGGGAAGTAAAAATGACAGCGGCCCCGTTATGGATTTTAGAATCCAAAGCTTCCATAATTATTTCTTGTGAATCTACATCAAGATTAATGAAAGGTTCGTCGAGAAGATAAATCGAACTATTCGAAGCCAAGCAACAAGCCAAAACAATTTTTCTTTTTTGCCCTTCCGATAGCTCAGATACTCTAGTAAATAAAAATTCTTTTAAATTTAATTTTTCTAAATAACTATCTAATTCATTTTTATTGGAATTTAATAACCTAAAGTCATGTTGTAAGTTTTCTTGAACTGTTAAATTTTCTTTTAAAGCATTTTTATGCCCCATATAAAAAATCTCATCGGATAAGTTTTTAAGAGATTTTTCCTCTTCATTTTTTAAAGAAATTTTGCCTTCATAATTTTTTAAAATTCCAGTTAAAATTTTAATTAAAGTAGTTTTTCCAGAACCATTGGCTCCTGAAATTTTAATTACTTCTCCTGAGTTTAAGTGAAATGAAAGATTTTTGAACAAAAATCTATCCGAATAAGCGTAAGATAGGCCTTGTATCGTTAACATATATATTAATATCGACTATTATAGCCAAATTATATAAGTAGGAATTTCTAATGACAGATGAATTTGGAAAGAGAATAAGTATAGAAGAGGTAGAAGAAGGAAAGTCTTTCACTCCTAAATTCGACGAAAACGGACTTATTCCAGTCATTACAGTTGAAGACTCATCAGGTGACATCTTGATGCACGGCTATATGAATTCGGAAGCATTAATCAAGTCAATAGAGTCCAGAGAAGCACACTATTGGAGCAGAAGTAGACAAAAATTATGGAAAAAAGGTGAAATTAGCGGCCTCAAGCAAGCTATTGTCAAAATCTTAGTTGACGATGATCAAGATTGCATGATTTTTAGAGTAAATGTAGCTGGTTCAGGAGCAAGTTGCCACGTTGGTTACAAGTCCTGTTTTTATAGAATTCTTGAAGATAAAGAAAACCTTAGTTTTATAGAGTCGGAAAAATTATTTGATCCTGCAGAGGTCTATGAGGGTGAAGATAATCCTACTATTCTCTGAAGCCCTTGTAGTTTAATTGGATAAAACGGCCGCCTCCTAAGCGGCAGCTCTAGGTTCGATTCCTAGCAGGGGCACCAAAAAGCCCTGATACATAGGGCTCTTTAATTGAAGATTAAATAACCGTCGATGATCTTAGAACAACCTGATTTACTAACTGTGCGCTTATAGGTTGTTTGACATTAAATGCTGCAAATTCTTCAGCAGCTGCGTCTTGAGCCTTTCCCATAGCCTCAAAACTTTCAAAACCCATTTGATATAAATATTGCCCTGCGTATCTTCCACCAAAAGATTGTAAAAGCCTGACTTTAGCACCGTATTTTTCATGAATTTCCATTGCCTCTTTACAAGACTTTAAGAATTGACCGGTCTTTCCTTGTTCCAGAATTGGCTGCCATGCAGTAGAAATACTTATTTCACCTTGAGTTTCAGCTCCTTTTTCAAAACCTGGAACTTCCACTAACTCCGAATTATCAATGGCTACTCCAGACCATCCAGTGATTACCTTGTAATAGTAAGCCTGCATGTCTGCATCGGTCATAATAGTATTCATCGCTTCGCCATACTTGGTCCAATTTTCAAAAAAATTAATTGAATAAAGCTCTAGGTTCGATTCCTAGCAGGGGCACCAAAAAGCCCTGATACATAGGGCTCTTTAATTGAAGATTAAATAACCGTCGATGATCTTAGAACAACCTGATTTACTAACTGTGCGCTTATAGGTTGTTTGACATTAAATGCTGCAAATTCTTCAGCAGCTGCGTCTTGAGCCTTTCCCATAGCCTCAAAACTTTCAAAACCCATTTGATATAAATATTGCCCTGCGTATCTTCCACCAAAAGATTGTAAAAGCCTGACTTTAGCACCGTATTTTTCATGAATTTCCATTGCCTCTTTACAAGACTTTAAGAATTGACCGGTCTTTCCTTGTTCCAGAATTGGCTGCCATGCAGTAGAAATACTTATTTCACCTTGAGTTTCAGCTCCTTTTTCAAAACCTGGAACTTCCACTAACTCCGAATTATCAATGGCTACTCCAGACCATCCAGTGATTACCTTGTAATAGTAAGCCTGCATGTCTGCATCGGTCATAATAGTATTCATCGCTTCGCCATACTTGGTCCAATTTTCAAAAAAATTAATTGAATAAACTTCTATAGTTTCAGTTCCAGAGTGACTTACTCTGACAACTGTATTTATGCCCTTAGAATTCATTAATTCTGCACCTTCTCTAATCATTGAATTAAATTCTTCGGTTTTACCTTCTCTAGCGGTAGAAGTTTGTACTCTTAAAATTGCCATACTTAATCTCCTTATTAATTTATTAATATCAATAAATAATATGTCAAAGAAAAAATTTAATTTCAATTAAATTTTTTATTGAATTTTAATTTATACTTTATTGACCAACATTTTAAATACTAAGGAGAGTATATGAAAAAATTAATATTACTAACTGCAATATTGTTTGCAAGTTATTCGTTTTCTGCAGATGGTCCTTTTTTAGGATTATTTGGAATTAAAACGGACAATCCAGCTGCTGTAGTTGCTGCAACTGACGTCTTAAACAAAGATTGTAAAAATCCTGAAGGGGTAACAGTAACATTGGTTGCAGAAGCTTTTAATGGTTCAGAGCCTACAACTCACACCTATCTAGTAGGTTTTCCAAATAATGCGGCTTACGTTGAGTGGAATAATCAAATTCTTACTTGTCCCGGTTGGACAAAATACTTTGAAACCATGAACCCAATCTCTGAGGAAACTGTTTCAGCTTTGGCTTTTCCACTAGCTGGTGGAGGAGATGCGACTAAAGATACTGTTTTTGTGAACTTTTTTGCAAATGTCTCAAGACCAGATAAATTTTTTCCAGCTTACGAAGACTTAATGGAAGTAGCTTCAACTGATGGTTCGTGTCCAGGTTCTTGGGGTTTATTCGCTATTGGCCCAGGAGTAACTCCGGATCAATTTGGAACTCACATAGCTTTCTGTGGTTATCCAGATCTTGCGACCTATATGGAGCAAGCACAAGTTAGAGTGCCTACAAAAGCATTTCAAAGGTTTATAAGAAAAACTTTTAGAATTTCAGAAAATAAAGGAGTAACAAATAGTTTTGTTGTAAAAAGATACGACTAATATCTTACTCAAAAAAAAGGGCTACAATTTGTAGCCCTTTTTTAATTAACTTTAGATTAACTCGCCTTGTCTAGCGCTTGTGTAATATCAGCAATAATGTCGTCAACATGTTCAATACCTATAGACAATCTTACATAACCAGGAGTTACTCCAGCAGATAATTGCTCTTCTGGAGACAGCTGACTATGTGTTGTAGTTGCTGGATGAATAGCCAAAGATCTGGCATCTCCAATATTCGCGACGTGATACAAAAGCTCCAAAGAATCTATGAATTTACTACCGGCTTCTTTGCCGCCTGGAAGTTCGAAACCTATTAAAGCTCCGTACCCCCCTGTCATGTACTTGTCAGCTTTTTCTTTAAGAGAACCCTCTGCAATTCCAGGATAGGTCACAGAATGCACTCTATTGTCCTTGTCTAAAAATTCAGCAACTGCCTGAGCATTTTTGGCATGCTCACGCATTCTTAAAGGCAAAGTTTCAAGTCCTTGAATAAAATGAAATGCACTTTGAGGACTCATGGCGCCACCTAAATCTCTCAAAAGAGTTGTTCTTAATTTCATGATATAAGCAATTGGACCCATAGGTTTAATTGCTTCATCCCAAACAATACCGTTATAACAAGGGTCGGGAGTATTCATGGCTGGTTGTCTATCCGCACCTGCTTTGCCCCAGTCAAAATTTCCGCCATCGATTATAGCTCCACCGATAGTGGTTCCGTGACCGCCAATATATTTTGTAGTCGAATAAGTAGTTACAGCCGCTCCATGATCGAATGGACGACATAAAATTGGTGCGGCAGTATTATCTACTATCAAAGGAATCCCATGTTTCCTACCTATTTCAGCAATTTCTCCTATCGGAAATACCTCAAGCTTAGGATTTGGTAAAGTTTCTCCAAAGTAAGCTCTTGTTTTTTCGTCGGTAGCCTTTTCAAAATTTGACGGATCGGTGGGATCAACAAATCTTACTTCGATTCCCATTTCTCTCATGTTATTTTTGAATTGATTGTAAGTACCGCCATATAGATGTGAGGAAGAAACTATATTGTCGCCAACTCTAGCTAAATTTTGAATTGAATAAGCTGATGCTGTTTGTCCTGATGCAACTGCAAGTCCTGCCGCACCTCCATCCAGGGCAGCTAGTCTTTCTTCTAACACAGCTGTAGTAGGATTCATTATTCTGGTGTAGATATTTCCTAATTCAGCCAATGCAAATAAGCTCGCTGCGTGCTCAGTATTATTAAATTGAAAACTAGTTGTTTGATGAATAGGTACTGCTACTGAACCAGTTGATTCATCTGCTCGCCAACCACTATGCAAAGCGATTGTTTCTACGTTTTTTCCTTCATATGCCATATTATTTCTCCATTAAAAAAAAATCTGCTCGCAAGATGCTAAACAGATTCCTAAAAATTCATGTTTAGCAATTTTTATATAGCGTTTGCAAGTCCGATTAAATCAACGCTTAGGGGCATATATAACCAAAATAATTTATAATTATCAACCCAAATTATGAAAAATTACGAACAAATAAAAACAATTGAAAAAAATAGTTCTTTAATAATTCAACTATCGAGACCTAAAAAATTAAATACTTTCACCGAAACAATGATGAGAGAGATCATTGATGCTCTAGACTGGGCTGAACAAAATAATCAAATTAGATCAATTATTTTTACAGGAGATGGAGATAAATTTTGTGCCGGAGCAGATCTATCTTCAGGAGAAGATTCTTTTGATTGGACTGAAAAGAAAAAGTCTGAAAAAAAAGTTGTAAGAGACGCTGGAGGTGTTTTAACTCTCAGACTTTTCAAATCAAAAAAGCCCCTTATTGCAGCAATTAATGGAGATGCTGTAGGAATCGGTGCAACTATGTTACTTCCAATGGACGTAAGAATTGCATCTGAAGAAGCAAGATTTGGTTTTGTGTTTGCAAAACGCGGAATAGTTCCAGAAGCTGCTTCAAGCTGGTTTTTGCCAAGACTGGTGGGCATTGATAATGCTTTAAAACTTTGTTACTCGGGCAAAGTAATTAATGCTAACGAAGCTAAAGAAATCAAACTTATTTCTGAAGTAACCTCAAGAGAAACTCTAATCTCGAGAGCTTTAGAATTAAGTGAAGAATTTACAGCTAAAACTTCTTCAATTTCCATCGCGCTTACAAGACAAATGATGTGGCGAATGTTGGGTGCTGATCATCCTATGGAAGCTCATAAAATTGATTCAAGAGCAGTTTATGCGCTTGGAAAATCGGGTGAGGCATCTGAAGGAATAAAATCTTTTTTTGAAAAGCGCTCCCCTAATTTTCCTGGGAAATTGACAGAAGATTTGCCAGATTTTTATCCTTGGTGGGATGAAAAAAAATTTGAATAGTTATGTCTTGGAAAAAAGAAATTAAAGAAATCTCTTTGAGAAAAAAACTTGCTTTAGGTCAAGGAGGTAAAGAAGCCATAGATCTTCAGCATGCAAAAGGTAGACTAACTTTAAGAGAGAGAATCAACCTACTTTTAGATGACAATAGTTTTGAGGAGGTCGGAAAAATTTCAGGTGGAATTGAGCATAAAGACGATGGATCTATTGAATCCTTCACTCCAGCTAATTTTATTTTAGGTTTTGGTGAGATTGATAAGAAAAAAGTCGTGATAGGTGGAGAGGATTTCACTGTTAAAGGAGGCTCTCCTAATGCTGCTGGAAATAGAAAAAGTGTATACACTGAAGAATTAGCTGTTCAGTATATGTTTCCTTTAATTCGCTTACATGAAGGCGGTGGTGGTTCTGTTGCAGGTCCATCGAAAGAAAAAAAAGGATATGGTGGTGACCCAGTATTTTCTAGATCGAGATTCAAGGCAGTTGCAACGAGTTTAAAAGTAATTCCTGTAATAAGCGCTGCTTTAGGTCCAGTGGCAGGATTGCCAGCATCAAGATTTGTCGCATCTCATTTTAGAGTTATGACAAAAAAAACAGCACAGATACTAGTAGCAGGTCCAGCCGTTGTTTCGAGGGCTTTTGGAAAAGAATTTACGAAAGAAGAACTAGGAGGGTCGGAAATTCATAAAATTAACGGCGTTGTAGATAATGTTGCTGACGACGAAAAAGACGCATTTAAACAAATTAAAAAATTTCTTTCTTATATGCCACAAAATATTTATGAAATTCCAAAAAGAATTGATTGTTCGGATCCAATAGATAGAGGTGAAAAAGAATTGGAATCTATTATTCCCAAAGATAGAAAAAAAACCTATGACATGAGAGCAATCATTAGATTGGTTTCTGACAACAATGACTTTTTTGAAATGACTAATTTTTATGGTAGGGGAATAATTACTGGTTTTATCAGAATAAATGGCTATTCAGCAGGGATCTTTGCAAATGACAGTAATTTTTATGCTGGTTCCATGACGGCTGATAATGCAAAAAAAACTTCAAGATTTATAAAGCTATGCGATCAGTTCAATATACCAATCATCTCTTTTGTCGACGAGCCTGGATTTTTAATCGGCCCAGATGCAGAAAAAAACGCAACTATCTTGCATGGAACCGAAGCAGTTTTAGCGGCAGTTGATTCAACGATTCCTTGGTGTTCAGTGTTAATAAGAAAATCTTTTGGAGTAGGTTCAGCTGCGCACTTTGGACCAGAAAGTTATGTTCTAGCATGGCCCTCTTCTGAGGCCGGACCTCTTCCATTGGAAGGAGGTATTGCAATTGCCTTTGGTAAAGAAATATCTCAAGCCGAAGATCCCGAGGCAAAACGCAAAGAAATTGAAGAGAGACTTGCAAAATCTCAAAGTCCTTTTCCAAGAGCCGAAGCTTTTTCTGTTCATGAAATTATTGACCCGAAAGAAACAAGAAAGTATCTTTGTTCTTGGATTGATAAAGTGCAAACAAATTTATTAACAAAAATTCATAATCCAATGTGAGGTAAAGATGAAAAATTATGAAAAATTTTATATTAATGGTGAATGGGTAGATCCAATTGACGGATTAAATCTTTTGGACGTAATAAATCCAACTACTGAAGAAGCCATTTGCAAAATTGCAATGGGTGGCGAGAAAGACGTAGATGCTGCAGTAAAAGCTGCTCAAGAGGCTTTTGTTTCTTTTAGTCAGACTTCGCCTGAAGAAAGATTAGTGCTTTTAGAAAAAATTGTTGCGCTTTACATGGAGAGAACCGATGAAATCGCTGAAGCAATTTCCAAAGAAATGGGTGCTCCAATTACCCTCTCTAAAAATGCGCAAGCCGCTTCAGGAATAGGTCATTTGGCAACTGCTGTGGCGACATTAAAAAACTATAATTTTGAAGAAATGATGGGTTCAACTTTAATAAGAAAAGAACCTATTGGAGTGGTTGGTATGATCACTCCTTGGAATTGGCCAATTAATCAAATCACATGCAAAGTTGGTCCAGCTCTAGCAGCCGGATGCACTATGGTTTTAAAACCTACAGAAATTGCGCCAGTGAATGCAATGATACTTGCAGAAATCATACATGAAGCGGGAGTTCCTAAAGGGGTTTTTAATTTAGTAAATGGTGACGGCCCTACCGTAGGTGAAGCTATGTCGGCTCATTCGGGTATAGATATGATGTCATTTACTGGTTCAACAAGAGCAGGGATTGCAGTTGCCAAAGGCTCTGCTGACACTGTGAAAAGAGTTCATCAAGAGCTTGGAGGTAAATCAGCAAATATTATTCTTGACGATGCTGATTTCACTGAAGCAGTTAAAAGAGGAACAAAACATATGTTTACCAACACCGGTCAATCTTGTAATGCTCCATCGAGAATGTTGGTTCCAGCCTCTAGACAAGATGAAGCAAAACAGGCCGCAAAAGAAGTTGCTGAAAAGACAGTTGTGGGAGATCCCTCCTCAGATGGAACTACTATGGGGCCTGTAGTTAGTGATGTTCAATTCAATAAAATACAAGGTCTTATCGAAAAAGGCATTGAAGAAGGTGCTGAATTAGTTGTTGGAGGACCAGGAAAACCTGATGATCTCAATCAAGGTTATTTTGTTAAACCGACTGTGTTTGCCAATGTTACAAACGATATGACAATTGCTAGAGAAGAAATCTTTGGACCGGTTCTTTGTATCCTTCCATTTGAAGACGAAGATGACGCAGTCAGAATTGCGAACGATACTCTTTATGGACTATCAGGCTATGTTTCCTCTTCAGATCCAGATCATGCTCTAGAAGTGGCAAGAAAAATAAGGAGTGGAAATGTGCATATTAATAACGCTCCAACTGGAATAAATGATCCGTTTGGTGGATTCAAACAATCAGGTAACGGAAGAGAGTGGGGAATATTCGGTTTCGAAGAATTTCTAGAAATTAAGGCCGTAATGGGTTACGCACAAGCAAAAAAATAGTGCTTAATGAGTCAAAGCAACAAAGTTTCTACGCTTTGGCTCAAAGGTAGAATAAGAAAAATAGATCACGTTTGCTTGGCCTCAATGGTAGCAAACAATCTAGACGTTTCTTTATACTGTTATGATGAATTATCTAATGTTCCCGATGGAATAAAATTAAAAGACGCTAATGAGATTCTTGACATATCTCTTCTTGAGCGCCTACAGTGCATAAAGAAAAAAGAAAATAATCCCTCTCAACCAATCGCAAACTTTAGCGATTTTTTTAGAATCTTTTTACAGAAATTTGAAAAAGGGCTGTGGTTGGATACAGATGTTTTTATTTTTAAGCCATTTACCTATGATACTGACAGAGTTTTTTTTGGATACGAAGGTAAAGGCAGAATTGGCTCTCCAGTTTTTTATCTCCCCAAAGATCATCCAATAATTTCAGAATACGAAAATTTAATTCAACAAGACACATTATTGCCAAATTGGTTGGGTTTTGTGAGAGGGAAAGTAAGACCATTCTGGTGGAATTTGATTGGACAAGAATTCTCTCCCCCAGATTTGGGAATAACAATTTATGGAAACGATGGTTTTACGAGACTAGCCAAACGACATAACTGTTTTAAAGAGGCCCAAAAAAAAGAATCTTTTTACAATTGGATTGGCGACGAAACAAATAAACTGTTCACAAAAAATGATTTTAGTCACTTTTTAAAAAACTCTAATTGTCTTGGGATCCACATTCACAGAAAACATTGGGAGAATCTTCCAGTAAATAAAGATAGTTTTTGGGAATGGGCGCTTAAAAAGTATGGAGAAAAAATTGAATATTAGACAGTTTTACATAGTTTTATTTATCTTCTCATTTTCATCGATTTCTTATAGTAATATCTGGGTTGAGCCTGAAGATGAACATTTCATTAAGCATCTTGAGTTGGCCTTCATGGATCTGAATTCAGCCGTCGATACGACTACCTACCCTATCTCATCTGAACTGCTTAAAAATGTAAATCAAAATTCATTTACTGATTTTGCCAATTTGACATCATATATATCAAAAATCGATGAATTTTTTCCAGACAAACCCAGTCAAAAAATTACTTTAAGATCCTCCTCTGATTTAATTGGTATCAGGGATATTAACGACGAATGGAAAGATAAAAATTCTATTTCCATCTCGACTAGATTTAAGACAAAAACATTTGCAGGAGAACTAAAATTTACAAAAGTAGATTCTTCACTCTCAAATAAAAAATATTATCTGGACGGGACGCACCTTTCTTTCACAACTTTAAACACTATTTTTGGAGTGGGAGTTTTTAATCGTTGGTGGGGACCAACACATGATAATAATCTTATTTTGTCTAATTATGCACGACCAAGCCCAGGTATCTTTTTATCTTCCTTGAAAGGTCTCGAGTTCACTAATTTTTTAAATATTTTTGGAAAAATTAATTACGCTTTTTTTATTAATAGATTGGAATCAAACAGAGCGATTCCTAAAGCGAATCTGCTTGGTGGTCGACTAACTTTGATGCCTTTAGATAATTTGACTATAGGTGTTTCAAGAACACTAATGTTTGGAGGGGGAAATCGACCAAATGACCTAGAAACGCTTTGGAAAGCAGTTATTGGTCAAGATAACGTTTATGCTGGAGAGGTTGATCCCTCCAATCAACTTGCAGGTTGGGATCTAAAATATGATTTTTTTCTAAAAGATAAAATGTTCACTACTTACGTTCAAAATATCGGAGAAGACGGTGATTTTGGAAGATATTTCATCTCTAAAGAAATTGTAGTTTTAGGTTTGGAATTGAAATACCTAAAAGAAGGGCTTTTAAAATCCTATGGATTGGAATTTTCAAACACTATTGGAGATTATGGTCTTTTATATAATGTGAACTATGAACATTTTAATTATAAGACAGGTTATCGTTACAGAAACCTTCCCATAGGAGCTTTTACGGATAATGACTCTTTGTTTTTAAATTTTAAATTTATTTCTGAAATCAATAGTAAATTCAGGTACTCATCAAATCTGTTTTATGGAAAATTAAACCGTGATGGATCGGGTCAAAATGTCTGGGGAAATCAGAAATCCAAAGTGCTAGGATTTAAATCAAAAATAAATTACTTGATTTCTGATAGTTTATCTCTTGAAACAAATGTAATCCTTAAAGATAGTGAATTATTCCTTCTAGATAATAAACTCGATAAAAATTCAATAAATCTTGCGTTACATTACAGTTTTTAATGTTGACATCGCTAACATAATACTTTTTAAAATACGTCATGGCATATCATAGAGAAAATTTAAAACAAAAATTAATCGATCAAGCTTACAAAGCCATTAAAAAGGACGGAATCGAAACAATAAGTCTCAGACAATTAGCAAAAAAAGCTAAAGTTTCTCAAACCGCCCCATACAGACATTTTCAATCAAAGGACCATTTGCTTATAGAGGTTTGTTTGCAAGCTTTAAGTAATCTTAGAGACCAAATCAATGCTATAGATTCTAAAAATCCGAGAACTAAAGCAATTAATGGAGCAATGGCATTTATTGACTTTGGGCTGAAAAACGAAAAAATTTATGATCTTATCCTTTCAACTATTTCAGGTGAATCTACTAAAGATCCTTTAAGAATCGCCTTGTTTGAATCAGCAGACTACACCTTCAACAATTTAAGAGATCGAATTACTGCTGTGAAAAAAAAGAATAATTCACAAGCACAACTTGATGGAATTAAGGTTCACGCATTTACTACTGGTCTGCTTCAAGTGCTTAGAACTACTAATAAAGTTAATATTTCTGGCGGTGGAGAGAGTTCGAAAGCTGTTCAAACTGCAAAATTACTAGATAAAAACTTAAAAAAAGTAATCTCAGAATTTATTGACGCACTATAAATTTTTAACACTCAACTTTAATGCCAATAAGCTTCAAAGCTTTGCAACTGCATCAAAAGCTTCGGAAGCTATTTTAATTATTAAATTAACTTCTTCTTCCCCATGCGCCATTGATAGAAAGTGATTATGGTAACTAGTCAAATAAATACCTCTCGACAGGCACTCATCAGACCAAATTGAATGTAATTTTTTATTTTCGTGTTTTATTCTAAAATACGGCATCGCAGGCACACCTGTAACTCTCAAGTCAAAACCGTGATCTTTTGCTATTGAAATTAACCCTTTTTTTAAAAGCTCACCATGATAATTCATACATTCAACAGCATTTTGTTTTTTTAATTCTTCTAAGGTTGCCTTTGAGGCTGCCATAGGAGCAGAATTAAAAAACTGAGTCCCACTAAAATAAACTTTATTAGCTGCATCTCTTAAGGAATCTTTACCGACCAAAGCGGAAATGGGATAACCGTTAGCAATTGCTTTTCCGAGACAGACAAGATCCGGAGAAAAATTAAAAGCTTTGTTGGATCCAGCTAAATTTATTCTAAAACCAGTTCTCACGTCGTCAACGATAATTAAAATATTTTTTTTATTACAAACTTTTTGAATATGCTCCCAGTAACCTTTATTTGGCAAAGAACTGTCTTTAGAAGTTGGATGATCGTATGGACTAGAAATAAAACAGGCAATTTCATCACCGAAGTTCGAAATTGCTGAATCAAAATCTTCAATACTGTTCCATGGAATTGAAATTACTTCAGCTCTATCTGAATCTATTGTGCCCGCACTTCCTTTGTCTTGCATCCAACCATTGGCTCCGTGATAGCCACCTGTAATTTTTAAAACTTTTTTTCTTCCAGTTTCTTCTCTAGAAATCATTACCGCTAATTGAGTACTATCACCACCGTTTTTTCCAAACAATGCCCAATCGGCTATATCCACCATATCAACTAGTGTTTCAGCTAAATCAATCATTACAGGAGAAGCAATACTTACTGTGTTGCCTGATGAATATTGAGACTGAGCTGCTTTATCAATAATAGGGTTGTTGTAACCGAGTATCATAGGGCCCCAACCACAAATTAAGTCAACGTATTTGTTGCCATCAACATCCCAAAAATAAGCGTCCTTAGCCTTTGAGAAGAATTTAGGCCCCTCTTCTCTTACAGCATATTTGTAGTGTCCAAATATCCCTCCGGGGATAATTTCTTTGGCTCTAGAAAATAATTTATCTGAGGCTTCCTGTTTTAATTTCATTAGAAGTTATTATATAAAATTATGGCGGAGAGGGAGGGATTCGAACCCTCGATGCGGTATTACCACATACTCCCTTAGCAGGGGAGCGCTTTCAACCACTCAGCCACCTCTCCTTAGATGCAATTCTAGTTTTTTTAAACAGCTTGTCTAATGATATCGGAGGCTTTTTCAGCAATCATAATTGAAGGAGCGTTAGTATTACCTCCAATTAAAGTTGGCATAATGGATGCATCAACTACCCTCAGGTTATCAACTCCTCTTACTTTGAGATTGTCATCAACAACAGCAAGATCGTCGCTACCCATTTTACAAGTCCCTACTGGGTGATAAAGAGTTTCACCAGTATTCTTAATCCAGGCATCTAGTTCATCATCGTTATCAACATTAACATCTAAACCTGGTTTTGATCGGTCTCCTCTATATTCATCAAAAGCTGCCTGCATAAAAACTCTTATAGTCTCTCTAGTTGCGTTTCTTGTATCGATTAGATCTTGTTCTTCAGAAAGATAATTAGGAAACATCAAAGGAGCATCATCTGGATTTGAGCTTTTTAATTCTAAGTGACCCCTACTTTGCGGTCTCAAAATGCATATAACTCCACTGAATCCATGATTCGAATCTATACCATCTCTTCCATGTAAATCGGTGGAATGAAAAGAAGCATAATGTATTTGAGTGTCTGGAATATCTTTTTCAGGACTTGATTTAAAAAATGCCCCTGCACTGGTGGGAGGAAAAGCAGCGTCTCCTGTCCCAAAAAGTAAATACTGTAAACCGGACAACTGTGTTTTTAAGAAACTTGCTGATTTATGCAAAGTTATGGGTTGCGTACAATTGAAAGAATTAACCACTGCGTAATGATCTTGTAAGTTTTTCCCAACTCCCTTCAATTCATGCAAAACATTAATGCCATGCTTATTTAATTCCAAGGAATCTCCGATACCGCTATTCATCAATATTTGAGGTGAATTAATAGCTCCAGCGGATAAAATTACTTCTGCATTAGCTTTTACTGAAAAAGTCTTGCCTTTTTTAGAGTATTCCACTCCAACAGCTTTTTTTCCTTCAAATAAAATTTTATTTACTTGAACATTTGTCTCGGTTGCAAGATTTTTTCTCTTTAAGGCAGGATGCAAATATGCTCGTGCAGAACTCCATCTTCTTGGGCCTCTTTTAGTGTCTGCCATCGTATGTTCATACCTTGAAAATCCTTCCTGATTTTTTCCATTGAAATCGTTCGTTAAAGGAAATCCTGCTTGTTCACCGGCTTCTACGAAGACATCTAATAACTTGTCATGAGTACTCTCAGATTTTTTTACACTTAAAGGACCATCAAAACCATGATAATCGCTATCTCCATCTCCATTGAATGATTCAGCTTTTTTAAAATAAGGCAGAACGTCTTCGTATGACCAACCTGTGTTGCCTTGTTGACGCCATAGGTCATAATCGTATGCATGCCCTCTTATGTAAACCATTGCATTTATTGATGAGGATCCACCCCATCCTCTTCCTCTGGGCCAATAAAGTTTTCTATTATTTGTAGTTTCTTCTGGCTCTGTTTCAAATCCATAATTGGTAGCGCTTTTATTTGGCACGATTTGAGAATAGCCAGCGGGCATGTGAATAAAAAAGTTAGTATCTTTCCCTCCAGCTTCTAAAATTAATACACTTTTCTTTCCGTCTTCGGATAGTCGGTTTGCCATAACACAACCAGAACTTCCTGCTCCAACAACTATATAATCAACCGTCCTATCCATTTTTAATACTCCTTGTTCCTATTTATCTAATTCGAATTCATCGTGTAAGGCAATGACAGCTTCTTCTGCTTTATCCTTTGCAACCACTACAGAAATTTTTATCTCAGAAGTGGATATCATGTCAATGTTTATTTTTTTATTCGCTAAGGCACCAAACATTTGAGCAGCCACTCCAGCATGAGATTTCATGCCAACTCCGACCACTGAAACTTTACTGACGTCTTTAACTAACTCAACTTCTCCGCCTCCAAAGCCTTCAGTTAAATCTTTTAAAATTTTTGCAGCTTTCTCAGATAAATCATTTTTAACAGTAAATGTGAAATCCGTAGATTTGTCAGAACCTACATTTTGAACGATAACGTCTACATCTATCCCTGCTTCACTAATTGGAGAAAGAATCTTTGCAGCTATCCCTGGAGTATCTGGAACATTTCTCAAAATAATTTTCGAATCATCATTACTACAAGTAATGCCAGAAATTACTGCACTTTCTAAGCTATTATCTTCTTTTGTAATCAAAGTTCCTCCGGATTTATTAAAACTTGAGAGCACCCTCAAAGGCATTTGGTACTTGCTTGCAAATTCAACCGATCTAATTTGTAAGACTTTAGCACCTAAACTCGAAAGTTCTAACATTTCTTCAAAACAAATCTTGTCTATTTTTTTTGCCTTTTTATAGACATTGGGATCGGTAGTATAAACTCCATCCACATCAGTATAAATTTGACACTCCTTGGCATCGAGTGCGACAGCAAGTGCAACTGCAGTTGTGTCGGAACCTCCTCTACCTAATGTAGTAATATCTCCTTGAGTATTAATGCCTTGAAAGCCAGTGATCACAGGAACTATCCCTGATTCGATATCATTTTTTAAAGAATCAATATTAATAGAATTAATTCTTGCCTTTCCATGAACGTTATCAGTTTTTAAACCTAGTTGATACGCAGTATAGGATTTTGACAAAAAATTTCTTTCTTTAAGTGCAATTGCCAATAGAGCTGCTGAAACTTGCTCGCCCGAAGAAACCAAAGCATCAAATTCTCTTGGATCAGGTTCTGCTTGAATCTCTTTTGCAAGATCAATTAATCTTTGCGTTTCTCCCGCCATTGCTGAAACTACTACAGCAACGTTTACTCCATTATTTATAGACTCAACAACAATATCTGCTACTGCCTGAAATCTTTCAGTGTTTGCAACAGAGGTTCCACCATATTTTTGTACTACAAGATTATTCATTTTTATTAAGAAGAGATTAACAATCGAACTTCTTCAAACACTCTATCCAAAACTTCTATTGAGTCTCCACCAGCTTGTGCGTAATCGTCTTTTCCTCCTCCTTTAAAATTAAATTTCGTTGAAAGGGAGTTTAAAATATCTTTGGCGCTATAAGTTCCAAATAAATCTTTAGTGACAGAAACTACAATCTGAGCTTTAGAATTATTTTCTCCAACTAAAATAATAATTGCTTTAGGTGTCTTATTCTTCAAGTTATCCAAATTTCCTCTTAATGAAGATAAATTTAATCCATCAATTCTTTGCATCAAAACATTCATTTCATTAATCTTTTCAAAATTTGATTCAAAATGTTTTTCAAGGTTCATATTATTTATATTTTCAAAATCTTTAAATTTTTTTTGAAATAGGTCAATTACCTTTTTACTCTCTTTAACTTTTCTATCTAATTCACTTACCGATACTCCAAAAGAATCAGCTATTTTTTTTATCTCATTACTTTCCTCTTTCAAAAGTAAATTTGCTTCATTACCTGTAACAGCTTCTATCCTTCTGACTCCAGAAGATATACTTGATTCGGATACAATTTTGAAATTTTCAATTTGGCCAGTTTTCTCAACGTGAGTTCCCCCACAAAGCTCAGTCGAATAATCTCCACCGATTTTTAATACTCTTACCGTTTCTCCGTATTTATCTCCAAAAAATGCTAAAGCTCCCATTTTGATTGCCTCATCAAAAGAGGTCTCAAAAATTTCTGTAGCAATATCCTTTTTTATAATTTCGTTTACTTGGTCTTCTATAAGTTTAATTTCATCGGAACTAACAGCTTTGGAGTGTGAAAAATCAAATCTAAGCTTTTCCTCATTTACTAATGAACCCTTTTGTTGAACATGCGTTCCCAAAACATTCCTTAAAGCAGCATGCATCAAATGGGTGGCTGAGTGATTTAAAACGATCTTGTCTCTTCTTTCTTTTTCGATTTCAATCTCTACCAAATCATTTTCAGAAAATGAACCATCTAAAATCCTACATAAGTGAATATGTTGACTACCCATTTTCTTAGTATCAAAAATTTCTCCGGAACCATTCGCAGCATAGACTTTTCCACTGTCTCCTACTTGGCCTCCTGATTCAGCATAAAAAGGTGTCTCATTAAAAATTATTGCACATTCACCCTCGGTAGCTAGTTTAGTTTGTATGCCATCTTGAAAGATAATTTTTATTTCAGCTTTTGCGCTATCATCTTCGTATCCTATAAATTTAGTGTCTTCAACAAGATCAATGGAACTTGGCAATAAAGATTCAAATGAACTACTTTCTTTTGCTCTAGTTTTTTGTTGATTCATTAACTCATCGTAACCCTTCACATCTACTTCTAAATTCATCTCTCTTGCAAAATCTAAAGTCATATCTAATGGAAATCCATATGTGTCATATAGTTTGAAAGCTAATTCACCTGAAATTGATTTATTTTTTGAATTTTTAATTTCAGTTTCTAGAAGATTCATTCCTTGATTCAAAGTGACGTTAAATTTTAATTCTTCTTCTACTAAAGCATCTCGTATTAATGATTCATTTTTTTTTAACTCAGGGTATAGTTCTTTGTAAAGATTAACCACAAAAGGAACTAAGCTCGACAAGGTATTAACATGTTTATCATTAAGCTTATATCCATGCCTTAAAGCTCTTCTTACTATTCTTCTCAAAACATAATTTCTTCCTTCATTTCCAATCGAAACTCCATCTGAAATCATGAAACAAGACGCTCTCAAGTGATCTGCGATTACTCTTAAAGAAGAATTTGATAAATCTTTTTCCGAACAAGCATTAGCTATTTCGTTTATAAGAGGTTTAAATAGGTCAGTTTCATAGTTATCCGGAGTGTTTTGCAGAACCGCGCAAATTCTCTCGAAACCCATTCCTGTGTCTACAGAAGGTTTTGGTAAAGAATTTAGATTGCCTTCGAGGTCTCTATTAAATTGCATGAAAACTAAATTGTAAATTTCAACAAATCTTTCGCCAGTTTCTTTGCCTTCTTCGGGAGAATTCCCTTCTAAATGCTCACCATGATCATAAAAAATTTCGCTGCATGGTCCACAAGGACCTGTCTCCCCCATTGACCAAAAATTATCCTCACTCAACTTTGAAAGTCTTGTTTTATCAATTCCAATTTTATTAATCCAAATCTTTTCTGACTCCGCATCGCTTTCATGTACTGTTACCCAAAGCTTTTCCTCAGGTAAATTGTAATGTTTCGTTAAAAGTTCCCACGCAAATGCTATAGCATCTTCTTTGAAGTAATCGCCAAAACTAAAATTACCCAACATCTCAAAAAAAGTATGATGTCTGAGAGTGTATCCTACGTTCTCAAGGTCATTATGTTTCCCGCCTGCTCGTATACATTTTTGAGCACTAGTTGCTCTTAGATAGTTTATTTTTTCTGCTCCCAAGAATACATCTTTAAATTGAATCATTCCGGCGTTAGTAAACATCAAGGACTTATCATTATTTGGCACGATACTGGAGCTAGGAACTAGCTTATGATTTTTCTCAGAAAAAAAATCCAAGAATGTTTTCCGAACTGAGAGAGAATTCATTTACTCAAAAAATCTCTTGAAGGATATCTTTTAGCATTTTCCAAGATCTTTCATCGGCTTCCTTTGAATATACTGTTCCAAAATCAGGATCGTTGGCTTCAGGATTAGTAAACGAGTGCATAGCGTTTCCAAAAATATGCAATTGCCAGTCAACATTTTTTTCGGTCATTTCGGTACTAAAAGAATCAATTTGATCTTGACCAACCATTGGATCTTGCAACCCATGAAGAGCTAAAACTTTTGCCCCTATTGAAGCATTATTTCCATTTTCTGGCCCAGCCAGAAATCCATGAAAACTTATGGCCCCTTTGAGATCCTCTTTTAATCTTGCCAAGTCCAGCGCTACTAATCCACCGAAGCAATAACCCATTATTGCTATCTCACTAGAATTTACTTCTTCGAGGCTCTGGACATATTCTGACGCCCCAAGGACTCTTTTAGCCAGTTCATCTCGGTCATCAAGCAAAGGTTGCATTAAAGCAGAATTTTCTTCCACTGATGAACCATTTTTTCCTTCGCCATACATATCTAAGGCAAAAGCATGATAACCAAGTTTTGATAATTCCTTTGCCTTGTTATTTACAAAGTCATCTCTACCCGCCCAAGCATGCGCTATCAAAACGCAAGGGGCGTTCTGTTCTCCAGAACTTGCAAAAAAACCTTTATAACTTTTTCCATCAATTTCATAAGTATGTATTTCAGACATATTTATTTCTCCATTAAATTTTTTTTAAAATTCTTATAATTGCTTACGTAATGACTTGCAGAGCCTTTCAGGATTTCTTCCATTTCGGGACCCAATTCTTTTTTTACTTTTGCTGGAGAGCCCATGACTAGAGAATTGTCTGGTATTTCAGATCCCTCGGTCACTAAACTATTAGCGCCAATCAAACAATTCTGTCCAATTTTCGCCCCATTAAGAATTACGCTATTAATGCCTATTAGACTATTGTCGCCAATAGAACATCCATGCAACATAACTTTATGACCAACAGTTACATTTTTTCCAATAATGAGTGGATGTCCTGGATCAGCATGAAGCACAGATAAATCTTGGATATTTGTATTTTCACCAATTTTAATATCTTCTACATCTCCTCTAATTACTGCTCCGAACCAAACACTTACATGTTTATCTAAAAAAACTCTTCCCATAACGCTTGCAGACGGAGCTATGAAAAAATCATCTCCAGCGGTTTGAACACTGTTGTCACCTAATTTGTAAATCATTTTTAAATTTTATTCCAAACAACTTCAAGAAATCTAGGGTAAACGCAAGAGTCAAACCCCATATTTCGTGATCTTCATAAATTATAACAGGCGTATCAAAAGTCTCTCCCTTAAAATTTGTCACACCCTGTTTTATTAAAGGATTGTTACCAAAAAATGAAACTGGTAAATGAAAAATTTCTGCAACTTCGCTTGGATTTGCTTTTAGATGGAATTCTTTATCTATTAAACCAACGAAAGGGGTTACGCTCAGTCCAAATCTGGATTCTAGTGGATTTAATTGCCCAAGGACTTTTACAGCATTTGGGTCCATAGATATTTCTTCTGCAGCTTCTCTCAAAGCTGTTTGCATTAAATTTTCATCTTGTTCCTCTTTTTTCCCGCCTGGAAAGGCTACTTCGCCTGGATGACTGGGCAAGGTGCTAGCTCTCTCAGTCATAATAAAAAAAAGATCATCTTGTTTTTGATAACATAAAATGATGACAGCAGCTTGTGGCAATTTTTGATCAGGTTTTCTTAGCTCAATGCTATTTAAACTTTGTTTCAATTTTTCTAACATTTGTAATACACCTTACATCAATTATACTTTGCTTCCTTAAGATAATTACCGAGATCAAAATTGAAATATTGTCCTGTTTGTGGTTCTTCAGAGATTAATTTAAAAATTCCCGAAGGAGATAATCGAGAGAGATACGTTTGCAATAATTGCGGAACCATACACTATTCAAATCCTAACGTTGTAGTTGGCACAATTCCGTCGTATGAAAATAAAATTTTACTTTGTAAGCGAGCTATTGAACCGAGATATGGCTTATGGACATTACCAGCTGGCTTTTTAGAAAATGGAGAATCTTTAGAAGATGGCGCAAAAAGAGAAACAAAAGAAGAAACTGAAGCTGACGTTAAAATGGGATCGATTTATACAATTTTTAACATTCCTCAAATAAACCAAGTTTATGTAATACATTTGGCTTCTTTGCAAGATCTATCATTCGGTCCTACAACTGAAAGTTTAGACGTAAAGCTTTTTTCTAAGGAAGACATTCCATATGATGAATTAGCTTTTCCATTTGTAACAAAAACAATTGATTATTTTTTTGAAGACCTTAAGAAAGATAGCTTTCCTTTAAGAGTGGGAGACATAATCAGAAAATAATCTAAAAATATTTTCTAGCATTGTGAAACATTTTTATCCATGGAGAAAAGCCCTCATCGCCTAAATCTGTCCAAGACAATTGAGCATTTAAAAATGCCCTTTCAGGATGTGGCATCATAATTGTTACTTTTCCATCTTCTGAACAGATTCCTGTTATTCCTTTCTCAGAGCCATTTGGATTGCCGGGATAAGATTCTGTTTCATTACCTGCGGTATCCACATAGGACATTACCAGCTGATTATTCTTTGATACCTTTTCAGGGTGCGAAAAAATCATTTTACCTTCACCATGGGCAACAGGAACAAGTAATTGTGAGTTTTCCATGTCGTCGAACAGCAAAGAATTTGATTTAAAGATTTTTATTTGGGTCAATCTTGCCTCAAATTGACCAGAACTATTATTTTTTAATTTTGGCCAATTATCGGTGCCAGGTATTATTTCTTTAAGATTGGATAAAACTTGACAACCGTTACATACACCAAGAGAAAAGCTTTCTTTTTTACTAAAAAATTCTTCAAATTGGTTCTTTAACAACGAATTATTTAAAATAAAATTGGCCCAGCCTTTTCCTGCCCCTAATACGTCGCCGAAAGAAAATCCTCCAGGAAAAATAATTCCTTGAAAATCTTTTAAATTAAACTTTTGAGACAACAAATCGTTCATGTGAATATCTGTCACTTCAAAACCTGCAGTACTAAAAGCAGCCGCCATTTCTGTATGTCCATTTACTCCTTGTTCTCTAATCACCGCTAAAGACGGCTTTGAAAAGTTATCAATCCTTTTGGGTATCAAAAAATTTATGTGCTGTTTTAGAATATTAGTTTCTTTATCAAGATATGATTTTTCCTCTTGCTCAGCATCAAGCGGATTGTCTCTCAATTTTTTTATTGAAATAGAAACTTTTGACCAATTAGTCATTAATTCTTTGAAGGAAAATTGATCCTTGTAATCAAGAGCTTCTAAAATCAGTTTGGTTTCAGAAATAGTTTCACCAACCTTACTAATCTTTGTAAAACTAATATCTTTTAAAAAATCTAAAAGTTCTTCGTAACTTTCGTTAGATAATTGAAGAATTAATCCTGGTTCTTCAGAAAATAAATTCTTCTTGAGATCGTCTAATGCATAATCTAACTTAATTTTTAAACCACAATTTCCAGCAAACATCATCTCGATTAAACTCGTTACCATTCCACCATCTGAAATATCATGCAAAGCTGATATCTTTTTTTTGTTAATTAACTCACAAATCTTATCGAAGACTTTAGGGAACTTATCTATTTCCTCTATGTCAGGAGATGACTTAAAATCTGAATTAATTACCTGGCTTAGAATTGACCCTCCAAGCCTCATTTCACTTGAACCAAAGTTTATTCTGACCAAAACTAAATCTTCAGAATTACTTAACATAGGCGTTATAGATTTAGTAATGTCTTTAATTGGAGAAAACGCTGATACGATTAATGATTCAGGACTAGTATTTTTATTTTTACCCCAATTAGTTTCCATTGAGAGAGAGTCTTTTCCAACTGGTATGGTCAAATGCCATTTTTGACAGATATCTTCACTTACTGTTTTAACAGTATTAAATAAACTTGAATTTGTTTCCATAGTATTTGGAGCAGCCATCCAATTAGCTGAAAGTTTAATCGAAGACAATTTTTGAACACCACTGGACAAAAGATTTAGCAACGCTTCAACAATTGCTAAGCGACCTGCAGCCTGAGGATTTATTAAAGCAACTGGTGATCTTTCACCCATTGCCATGGCTTCACCCGTAACTTCATTGTAATTGGTCATTGTTATGGCGTTATCTGCTACAGGAATTTGTAAAGGGCCAATCATCTGATCTCGAAATGTTAGGCCTCCAACATTTCTATCACCTATATTTATCAGGAAATTTTTCCTCGATACAGTCGGATGTCTTAAAACTGAGAGGAGCTCTTTTTTTATATCAAAATTTAAATTCTTTATTTTTTCTTTAGCTATTTTAAGTGGCTTTTTATAATCTCTAAATAAATTTTTGTTGGCTCCAAAAATAAAATTCATATCTAAATTTATGATTGATTGATCCCCTCTTGAAACAATTAATCTTTTTTCTTCTAAAAAATTCCCAACTACTGCAATGGGACAATTTTCTCTTAAGCAGATATTTTCTAAGGTTTTGAGATTGTCTTTTTCTATCGCCATTACGTATCTTTCCTGGGATTCGTTACACCAAATTTCCATCTCACTCATGGAAGGATCAGCGCAAGGTATTTTGGAAAAGTCTATTGCAGCTCCAAATCCACAATCATTAATTAGTTCTGGAAGAGCATTGGAAAGACCCCCTGCTCCAACATCGTGTATAAAACTTATGGGATTAGCATCTCCAAGTTGCCAGCATTGATCGATAACTTCCTGGCATCTTCTTTGCATTTCTGGATTTGATCTTTGCACTGAAGCAAAATCCAAAGCTTCTTCGGAGCTTCCTGTTTCAGTTGACGATGCTGAACCACCGCCCAATCCAATGAGGTAACCTGGACCACCAATCACAACAATTTTTGCAGTTTTCTTTACTTTGTTTTTATGTGTATGAATTGGACGAATATTTCCAATGCCGCCAGCAATCATGATTGGCTTATGAAATCCTGAATGAGTTTTATTATTTTCGTCATATTTTTCAAAAGATCTGAAATAACCCAATATATTTGGCCTTCCAAACTCATTATTAAAAGATGCAGCACCAATAGGTCCCTCGATCATTATTTCCAAAGGTGAAGCAATTCTTTTGGGCTTATTTTCTTTACCTTCCCAAGATTCAATTTGACTAGGTATCCTTAAGTGCGATACAGAAAAACCGCATAAGCCTGCTTTTGGTTTTGCGCCTCTTCCAGTTGCACCTTCATCTCTTATCTCTCCGCCAGAGCCCGTAGCAGCTCCTGGAAATGGAGCAATGGCGGTGGGATGATTATGAGTTTCTACCTTAATACAAAAATTATTGCCTTCTTTAAAATTTTTATACTTTTTTGAATTAGGATCTGGAAAAAATCTTGATTCTCCAAATCCTTCTATAACAGCTGCGTTATCGCTATAAGCCGATAATACATTTTCAGAATGGTTACGATAAGTATCTTTGATCATTGAAAATAAACTTTTTCCTTCGTCAACCTTATCCAATCCATTCCAATTGGAGTTAAAAATTTTGTGACGACAATGTTCAGAGTTTATCTGCGAAAACATCATTAACTCTGAGTCTTGAACTTTTCTTTCTATATTTTTTAATCCGAGGAATAAATAATTTATTTCATATTCATTTAAACCAAGATTTAAGTCTTTGTTTGCCTTAATGAAACTGTCTTTGGTTGCGCATTCAATTTCTCTACTAATTTTCTTGTCAGGCACAGAAAACAATTCTTTTATCTTGGCAAGTTCTAAAATTATTTCTTCCGTTAGGGGATCAAATAAAATGCTCAAATCTTTCACATTCAAATCTGTTTCTTTTGAAAAAGAGTATAAATTCAATTTCTCTATATTCAGCAAATCCATTCCGCACTTTGAAAAAATATCTTTGACCTTTGATGACCATGGCGACTGAATTCCTTTTTTTGGCGATATGAACACTGATTGCAAGGAAATTGATTGGTTATTTTTTCCTCCTAAAAGACTTAGAATCGTTCTTTTTTCAGATTCCGCAATTTCAGACCAAGGCTTTCTAGTCTCCAATATGAAAAAATCGCTTATTTCATTGAGGAATAATTTTCTCTCTTTTAATAAATTAGCTATTCTTAAAGTTTTGAAGTTAGAAAAAGATAAATCGCCTAAGATGCCAACAGTATTAGGAGAGAATTCATAAATATTTTGCATTTTTGCCTGAGATTTAAATATTATAAATCAAGAAGACTTTTTATTTCTCAAGTAATTTAAGCCGCAAAAAGCTTGTTCTTTAATGAAGTGATTTTGTCGCGGATATTTGCTGCTTCTTCAAACTCAAGTTTAGTAGCGTGATCCAACATCAATTTTTCAAGAGCATCAATTTTTTCAGCTAACTCTTTAGGAGACAGGTACTCTTCCTCAAATTTTTTGTCAACTTCTTCAATGAATTCTTTCTTCGTAAGATTTTTCGATCCTTCCATAACGTCCATAATAGGCCTTACAATACCTTCTGGTTTAATATTATGTTTTTCGTTAAAAGCCATTTGAATCTTTCTTCTTTCTTTAGTCGTTTTGATTGTTCTTTGCATTGAGCCAGTTTCTTTATCGCCATACAAAATAGCATGACCATTAATGTGTCTTGCAGCTCGTCCAATTGTTTGTATTAGTGAAGTGTCAGAACGAAGAAATCCTTCTTTGTCAGCATCTAAAATTGCTACCAAGGAAACTTCCGGTAAATCTAATCCTTCTCTTAAAAGATTAATACCTACCAATACATCAAAATTTCCAAGTCTTAAATCTCTTAAAATTTCCGATCGTTCAACAGTATCAATATCGGAATGAAGATATTTAACATTGATATCTTTTTCAAAAAGATATTGCGCTAAATCCTCTGCCATTCTTTTTGTAAGAACTGTCACCAAAACTCTTTCTTTTTTCTTTGTTTTTTCATAAATTTCTGAAATTAAGTCATCCACTTGATTGGTTGCGGGTCTTATCTCAATTGTCGGATCAAGTAATCCTGTGGGTCTTACTATCAAATCCACCATTTGATCTAAATTTTCATTTTCGTATTCTCCCGGAGTGGCAGAAACAAATATCTTTTGTCCTGACAAGATTTCCCATTCATCAAATCTTAGAGGTCTATTGTCGAGTGCGCTTGGTAATCTAAATCCATATTCAGTGAGTGTTTCTTTTCTAGATCGATCTCCCCGATACATTCCTCTTATTTGAGGTAAAGAAACGTGAGACTCGTCTACAAAAACTAAGGCGTCCTCAGGTAAATACTCGTATAAAGTTGGCGGTGCCTCCCCTTTTTTTCTTCCAGACAGATATCGTGAATAGTTCTCAATGCCCGAACAGAAACCTAATTCTTTAATCATCTCCATGTCGTATTTAGTCCTTTCCTCAATCCTCTGAGCTTCAATCAGTTTTTCATTTTTTTTGAAATATCGAACTCTTTCTTTCATTTCAGATCTGATTTTCTCAACTGCACTGAGCATAATGTCTCTGGAAGTTACGTAATGGGTTTTAGGAAAAATAGTCACCCTTGGAACGTCTCTAATTATTTCTCCGGTCAAGGGATCGAAGAATTTTAATGATTCAATTTCGGTATCAAATAATTCAATTCTTAAAGCCTCAAAATCTGACTCTGCTGGAAAAATATCTATTACATCTCCTTTAACTCTATAAGTTGCTCTTTTAAACTCAACATCATTTCTAGTGTATTGAAGTTCAGCCAATCGCATCAGCAGAACTTTCATGTCAATTTCGTCGCCCCGATCAAGATGCAAAACCATCTTTAAATAGGATTTTGGATCTCCAAGACCATAAATTGCTGAGACCGAAGCAACTATAATTACATCCCTCCTTTCCATGATTGCCTTTGTTGCAGACAAACGCATTTGTTCTATGTGCTCATTTATTGAAGCATCTTTTTCAATGAATGTATCTGAAGTTGGGACATATGCTTCAGGTTGATAATAATCATAGTACGAAACAAAGTATTCAACTGCATTCTCAGGAAAAAATTCTTTAAACTCACCGTACAATTGAGCGGCTAATGTCTTATTATGAGCCATCACTATAGCGGGCCTCTGAACTTCTTGGATGATGTTGGCCATAGCGAATGTTTTCCCAGAACCAGTAACTCCTCTTAGGGTTTGATTAAGAAGACCAGAATTTAAACCTTCTACAATTGTTTTGATTGCCTTAGGTTGATCTCCTGAAGGTTTGAAGTCAGATTTAATATTAAATGATTTAGTCATATTTCGTTTTTTTGCCTATAATACCTCGATTTCCGCGATAGCTCAGTTGGTAGAGCAAGTGACTGTTAATCACTGGGTCGCAGGTTCGAGCCCTGCTCGCGGAGCCAGAATTATAATGCCTATATATAATAAAGATAAATCGGATCCATACAAACTCAGTAGAACCAGAATAGAAAATTTTTGCAGATGCCCAAAATGTTTTTACTTGGAAGAAAAATTAGGTATTAGCAGGCCAAGTTCATTTCCATTCAATTTAAATAACGCTGTCGATGAATTACTTAAAGATGAATTCGATTCCTTTAGAGGAACTAAAGAAAATCATCCTTACATATTGAATTCGGGTTTAGACGCTAAGCCTTTTAGCCATCCGGAAATTGAAGATTGGAGAACAAGGAACAAGGGCATCGGTTTTTTAGATGCAGAAACAAATTTCTATTTATATGGTTTAGTTGATGATGTGTGGATAAACACAAAAACAGATCAATTAATAATTGTAGATTATAAAGCTACCTCCAAGGATGGGGAGGTTTCCTTAGATGCACCCTGGCAAATATCTTATAAAAGACAAGTTGAAATTTATCAATGGCTATTTCGAAATAATGGTTTCGATGTTCAAGACACTGCTTATTTTGTATATTGCAATGCAATTAGAAAAAATATTCCCTTTGAAAATAAACTCAATTTTAAAATTAAACTTATTCCTTACAAAGGTAATGATTCTTGGATACCAAGCGTAATAAGAAAAATGAAAGATTGTTTAGACGCTGAGTCACCTCCAGCTCCGAGTAAAAGCTGCGAACATTGCAGATATGTACTAAAGGCAAACATTTAACAATGGAATTTCTTTTACCCTCTTTATTACTCATTTTGGGATTAATTTTTCTAGTCAAAGGAGCTGATATATTTATTACAAACGTATCAAAATTAGGGAAAAAACTTGGCGTCAACGACATGTTACTTGGAATAACTGTTGTAGCTCTTGGCACGTCTATTCCTGAAGTTTTTGTGAGCATATCTTCAGTGATAAATTTAAAGCCTGAAATTGCTATTGGTAATTCATTAGGATCAAATATTGCAAACATTGGGATAGTTTTTGGGTTTTCATGCTTTTTTATCGCTAGATCTGAAATCTCTTTGAATCTTAGAGATATTTTCTTACTTATTCTAACCTCCTTAATTGCAGGATATGTTTTATTCGATTACAAAATTTCTGTCAGTGATTCTATTTTAATGATTGGTTTATTTTTACTTTTTCTCATGCATTTACTTAGACAAAAACCTCAAGAGATCAATAGTTCATCTGATTCAAATAATACTCTATGGTTAATTTTTCTATCGCTTTCAAGTCTTGTATTCCTGCTGATAGGTTCAGAATTGACAGTAAAATATGGATCTAGCATTGCTTCATTAATTGGTATATCAGATGTAGTGATTGGATTAACTATGGTTGCAATAGGAACTAGTCTTCCAGAATTAGCTACGTCTTTCGTCGCTTTAAAACAAAAAAAAGGAAATCTTGTTATTGGAAATATTGTCGGATCTAACATATTAAATATTGTTTTAGTTTTTCCAATAATAGGTATGTCGCTCTCAAAAATATTTGGCTCTGAAATTCTTACTAGAGATTTTTTGATGATGTCCATTCTGACCGCGATATTTGTTACTTATTTAAGTTTAGGTTCATTTGAAAACCGATTTAAGAAACTTACTGCGCCGATAGCTGGAATGAGTTTAATTTGCTACACCCTTTACTATTTTTTCAGTTTGTTTTGATTTATTTCTTCTTCCAATAAGTTTTCCCTTCTTTATCTTCAAGAGAAATACCCTTTTCTGAAAGTTCTTTCCTAATTGAATCAGCTAGAGCGAAATTTTTATTGGCTCTAGCCTCATTTCTCTCTTCAATTGCTTCTTGGATCTTCTTATCATCAAGCTCTAAGTCTCCAGAATACTTAAAATAATCTTCTGCGGAATTTAAAAGCAACCCAATTGAATTTGCAAAACTTCTTAGACTATTTTTAAGTTTTCTTAAGTCAGAATTATCTGTTGATACTTGCCTATTTATTTGTTGATTTATTTCTTGAAGAACTTTAATTGCTTTTGGAGTATTGAAGTCATCTTTTAAAGAGTTATTAAATTTTATAGAGAATGATTTATCTACTTCTAATTTGGATTCATCGAATCCTCTTATACTTTCGTAAAGTTTATCCAATATATTCTTTGCATCATTTATAGAATTTTCATTGAAGTTAATGGGTTTTCTGTAATGTGTTAAATAAAAAAACATTCTCAAAACCTCTGGATGATATTCTTTTAATACGTCTTTAATAGTTACAAAATTGCCTAAAGATTTCGACATTTTTTTTCCATTAACATTCAATGGTGCAACATGCATCCAATGATTAGCTAATGTTTTTCCCGAACAACATTCAGATTGCGCTATTTCATTTTCATGATGAGGAAACTTTAAATCTAAACCGCCCCCATGGATATCGAAAGTTTCACCAAGGAATTTTTTACTCATAGCAGAGCACTCAATATGCCATCCGGGCCTTCCTTTACCCCATTTAGAATCGAATAAAGGCTCTTCTTCTGATCTCTTCCAAAGAACGAAGTCATTTGGATTCTTTTTGTTTTCATCAATTTCTACTCTTGAACCAGATTCAAGTTCTTTTTGCTTTCTCTTTGAAAGTTTTCCGTAATCTTCATATGAATTAATATCGAAATACACATCTCCGCCATCGATTGAGTATGCAAATTCTTTTGCTTCTAATTCTTCAATCATCTCAAGTATTTCGGGTATGTTTTCAGATGCTCTTGGTTCAAATTTTGGTGACAAGAGATTCAATTTACTAAAATCATGATGCATGGAAAAAATAAATCTATCTGAGATTTCACTGAAAGAAACCTTTTCAAGCTTTGCTTTATCGATAATTTTGTCTTCGATATCAGTTATGTTTCTTACATAATTAACTCTGTAACCAAGATAAGAAAAAAACCTTACAAATAAATCGAAACTGATGAATGTACGTGCATGACCAATATGGCAATCATCGTAGACTGTCATGCCACAGACGTATAGATTGATCCTGTCTTTTTCAATTAAGACCAAATCTTCTTTTTTTGATGAAATACTATTAAAGATTTTCATTTTTTATTGACGTTTCGAGTATTATACTTGTTCATTATGAATGAAATTATAATTTTAGCTGTCACTACTAGCATGGGTAATTTTGATATTGAACTCTATCCAAAGGACGCCCCTATTACCGTTGAAAATTTTGTTGAGTACGTGGATGATAATTTTTTTGAAAACGTTTTATTTCATAGAATCATCCCTGGATTTGTAATTCAAGGCGGGGGTTTTGAAATAGGTATGAATCAAAAGCCGACTAAAGATCCTATAAAAAATGAATCAGATAATGGACTTAAAAACGAGAAATACACGCTATCGATGGCAAGAACAAATGAGCTTGATTCTGCTACATCTCAGTTCTTTATAAATTTATCTGACAATGAATTTTTAGACTATCCTAATTCTGGAGGATATGCAGTTTTTGGAAAAGTTATTTCAGGCCAAGAAGTTATTGATGAAATTGCTAAAGTAAAAACAACATTTGTTTCAGGTCATCAGGACGTTCCGGTAGAAGACGTCTATATGATAAGTGTTGAAAAAAAATGATACATGTCAGTTTTTTTTATATCTGATCTTCATCTTCAAGAAAGCCGGCCAGAACTTACTAAAGCTTTCATAAATTTTTTAACTAAAAAAATAAATTCAGAAGATGAACTTTACATTTTAGGTGATTTTTTTGAGCAATGGATTGGTGATGATCATGAAAATCAGTTCATTAACCTGATAAAAAAAACTTTAAGAGAAAAGACAACCTCAGGTAGCAAAATATATTTTATGCACGGAAATAGAGATTTTCTTATTGGGAAAAAATTTTGTAACGATGTGAATTCTATTTTGCTTGATGACCCACATGAATTAGAAATCTCGAGAAAGAAGATTCTACTGATGCATGGGGATTCTCTTTGCACTGACGATAAAGATTATCAAGAGTTTAGATCATTGGTTAGAAATAAAAATTGGCAAGAAGAATTTTTATCAAAAGATCTAAATGAGAGAATGGAAGTGGCTAAAAGCCTAAGAGAAGTAAGCAAACTTGAAAATAAATCTAAAGACGAAGCAATAATGGATGTTAATAATTTAGAAGTCCTAAAAATTATCGAAGAAAATTCTTTAGATTTATTAATCCATGGTCATACTCACAGGCCATTTGTTCATGATGAGAATGGAGTGCCCAGAATGGTTTTGGGAGATTGGGGCTCACACTTGTGGTACATCAAAAGTACTGATGGAAAGTTTGAACTAATGAAAGAAAATATTTAATAATTATTTAATCTTACGAATAGGCTCTACAAAATACCTATTAAAATGCGCCATAGATAAATCATAGAGTTCTTTCTCAATTTCTTCTTTCAGATCTATTAAACTTACATCTTTGTTGACTAATTTGATTCCAAATTCATTTAAATCATCAAAACTCTTACTAGTTAGCTTAACAATTTCAAAAGCCTTGGATAAATTATTTAGATCAGAGTTTATTTTAAGTTGAAGTTCTTCAATCTTTTCTTCCATTAATGATTCATTAGTTATAGAAATTTTTGATTGCATAATTAAGGTTTTTAATTTCTCTAATCTTTTCCAAACAGATTCTTTTTCCTCAGGATTAAATGAATTCCAGTTTATTACTTCGTGAATGAACCTTTTACAACCTCTACAAACATCATCTCCATATGTCGTTGAGCAAATCCCTACACAAGGAGTTCGTGTGCGTACAGAAGAATCTTCAGACATGTTAATATATTAACAATTTTTACTTCTTAATATGCTTGAAAATTACAAAAAATCTCTGAAAGAAAGGGCTGAGCTCGGCATCCCTCCTTTGCCTCTAGATGCAGAACAAACTTCAAGTCTTATTGAATTAATAAAAGAATCAAAAAAAGAGAATAAAGAATTACTAGATCTTCTTATCAACAGAGTTCCTGCTGGCGTTGATGATGCAGCTTATGTGAAAGCAGCTTTCCTTGCTGACTTGTCACAAAAGAAAATTGAATGTGAATCAATCTCTCCTAAGGAGGCAACCTTCTATTTAGGTACTATGTTGGGTGGATACAATGTTGAGCCGCTCATAAAATTAATTGATGATGAAGAATGTGGTGAGATAGCAGTCGAAGCTCTTTCTAAAACACTTCTTATTTTTGATGCATTTAATGACATTGCAGAACTCTCAAAAAATTCTAAAAATGCATTAAAAATTTTAAACTCTTGGTCAAATGCTGAATGGTTTTTATCGAAACCAGAAGTTCCAAGAGAAATAAAAGCAAGTATTTTTAAAGTTCCTGGGGAAACTAACACTGATGATTTATCGCCAGCTCCAGATGCTTGGTCAAGGCCAGATATTCCTCTTCATGCTTTAGCCATGTACAAAATGCCAAGAGAAGGAATAAAAAATCCAATCGAAACGATAAATAAATTAAAAGAAAAAGGGTTTCCTGTTGCATTAGTTGGCGATGTTGTTGGAACTGGGTCCTCAAGAAAATCTGCAACAAACTCTGTTCTTTGGCATATGGGCGAAGATATACCTTTTATACCAAATAAAAAGACTGGAGGAATTTGCATCGGAGGAAAAATAGCACCGATTTTTTTTAATACTATGGAAGATGCCGGAACAATTGTTTTTGAAGCAGACGTGGAAAAGATGAATACGGGAGACGTTATAAATATTCATCCTTATGAAGGTGAAATATTGACAGAACAAGGAGACGTAATTTCAAAGTTTGAATTTAAATCAGAGACATTTTTAGATGAAGTTAGAGCTGGAGGAAGAATACCTCTAATTATAGGAAGAAGTCTGACTGATAAAACAAGAGAATATTTAAATTTAGATCCCACCGATGTTTTTGTTAGGCCAGGAGATAACGATAGCTCGTCGGATGGTTTCACATTGGCTCAAAAGATGGTTGGCAAAGCGTGTGGAGTTGAGGGAATTAGACCCGGTACTTATTGTGAGCCAATCATGACTACTGTAGGCTCCCAAGATACTACCGGACCAATGACACGGGATGAGTTAAAAGAGCTAGCTTGTTTAGGATTTACTTCTGATTTAGTTATGCAATCTTTTTGTCATACAGCGGCTTATCCAAAACCTGTAGATATAGAAACTCAACATACTCTTCCTGAATTCATTAAAACTCGAGGTGGCATAGCTCTTAAACCTGGTGATGGAATAATTCACTCGTGGCTTAACCGAATGTTATTGCCAGATACTGTTGGTACCGGAGGAGATTCTCATACTAGATTTCCTATCGGAATTAGTTTTCCTGCTGGATCAGGTCTAGTTGCCTTTGGTGCTGCTTTAGGAGTAATTCCTTTGGATATGCCAGAATCAGTTTTGGTGAAATTTTCAGGAAAGATGCAGCCTGGGATAACCTTAAGAGATTTAGTAAACGCGATACCTTATGCTGCAATTCAAAGAGGATTATTGACCGTAGAAAAGGAAGGTAAAAAAAATATATTTTCTGGACGATGTTTAGAAATTGAAGGACTTCCAAATCTAAAAATAGAGCAGGCTTTTGAACTATCCGACGCTTCTGCTGAACGATCTGCTTCAGGATGTACGGTGTTACTTGATGAAGAGCCTATTACTGAATATCTAAATTCAAACATAATCTTGCTTAGGTGGTTGATTTCGGAAGGATATGGAGATGCTAGAACCCTGGAAAGAAGAGCAAAAAAAATGGAGCAGTGGCTTTCAAATCCGGTGCTTTTGAAACCAGATGTTAACGCGAAGTATGCTGAGGTTATTGAAATCGATCTTAATGAGATTAAAGAGCCTTTGTTAGCATGTCCAAATGATCCAGATGATGTTAAAAGTTTATCTGAAATTGGAGAGGATAAAATAGATGAAGTTTTCATTGGATCTTGCATGACTAATATTGGTCACTTTAGAGCTGCAGGGAAATTACTTGAAAAAGTTAATTCCTTGCCGACTAGATTATGGATTTCTCCTCCAACTAAAATGGATAAATTTCAATTAGAGGAAGAAGGCTTCTATAAGATTTTTGAAGACGCTGGTGTAAGAACAGAAGTTCCCGGATGTTCCCTTTGTATGGGAAACCAAGCGAGAGTGGAAGCTAATTCAACGGTAGTTTCTACTTCGACAAGGAATTTTCCAAACAGATTAGGAGATGGAGCAAATGTTTATTTAGCTTCTGCTGAGCTTGCGGCGATCTCTGCAATTCTTGGAAAACTACCAACCATTGAAGAATACCTTTCACACATGAGTGAGATAAACACCATGTCAGCTGAAATATTTCGTTACATGAATTTTGATCAAATAGAAGCTTATAGAAAAGCTGCTAACTCGGCTACCCTTCCGTCGGTCACCATTGAAACTAACTAGAAAGCTTTATTTGAATCTTTTCTTTCTATTTCAAGACTAGTTAAGTACTCTTTAGTTACAGAACCACAAACATAATTCCCATCAAAGATTGAAGTTTCAAAACTTGAAATTTTTTTATTTCCAGCAACCGCGCATTCAATTAAGTCATGTAAATCTTGATAAACCAACCAATCTGCTCCTATGAAATCTGCTATTTGTTCTTCATTTCTCTGATGAGCTATTAACTCTTCTGTTGCGGCCATATCAATTCCATAAACGTTTTGAAATCTTATTGGAGGCGCAGCAGAAGCGAAAAAGACTTTCTTAGCTCCTGCGTCTCTTGCCATTTCAACAATTTCTTTGCTTGTGGTGCCTCTAACTATTGAATCGTCGATCAAAAGTATATTTTTATCTTTAAATTCAAAAGGAATTGGGTTTAACTTCCTGCGAACTGATTTTTTTCGCATATCTTGTTTAGGCATTATGAAGGTCCTACCTATGTATCTATTCTTAACAAATCCTTCACGATAATTAACACCGAGATATTTCGCAACTTCAATTGCAGAAGAAGTACTGCTTTCAGGAATGGGAATTACAGCGTCGATCTTTGAGTTAGGATGAACTGAATTAATTTTTTTTCCCAGCTTTTGACCCATTCTTAGCCTTGATTTCAATACTGAAATTTCTTCGATCACTGCATCAGGTCTTGCTAGGTATACATATTCAAATATGCATGGAGAATGTTGGGGAGAGTTATGACAAATTTTTCTGCTCATCTTTCCCTCCAAAGAAACAAATACTGCCTCTGCAGGTTTGAGATCACCTAGAATTTCAAAATCTAAAGCATCCAATGCGGGGCTTTCTGAAGCAAACATATAATCCGTTTTGCCTAGCAAGTCGTTTTCTTTTTTTCCCATCATTAAAGGTCTTATTCCATTGGGATCCCTAATAGCAAGAAGTCCGACGCCGCTAATCATTAATACTACCGAATATGCACCTTTTAAACGTAAATGCATTTTTTCCACAGCAGAAAATATTTCTTCCGGCGAAGGTGACTGTGAATTAATTTTTTGCATTTCATTAGCAAAAATATTCAAAATTACCTCAGAATCTGAATCAGTATTTAAATGCCTGAGATCATTTTCATAAAGTTCCTGGGTAAGCTCTTTTGAATTTACTAAATTACCATTATGGCAAATGCTAATTCCATATGGTGAATTTACGTAAAGCGGCTGTGAAAACTCTCTAGTCACTCCCCCTGCGGTTGGATATCTTACATGTCCAATTCCAATTTTCCCCTTTAAATTTTGAATATGTTGGGCTCTGAAAACTTCTCTAACCAAACCTATTTGTTTTCTAACATGAAGCTTACCGTCTTCTAAAGTGGCCATACCAGCGGCATCTTGCCCACGATGTTGAATAACTGTTAAAGATTCGTAAATAGAAGAAGAAACCTCCTCTTCAGAAATAATTCCTATTATTCCACACATTTTTACAACAGCTGATTTGGTTCAATTTCAAAATCTTTAAAGTTTTCCATTTGGATATCTCCGATTATACGTCCAACTATTTTTGATGATTCAATAATGTAATACGATGTAGAACTTGAATTCCACCAAGCTTGTTCAATTATATATTCATCGGCAATTAAATATAAAATTATTACAAAAAGGTAAAATTTAAAAAAACCTACTAAAAATCCCATTAAATTAAATATAAAAAATCTTGGGTTAAACGCAAGAGAAAGAAATTTAAATAGAAATCTACAAAGAATAAAAAAAATAAGAAAAATTAAAACAAATGAGATTAATTCTAAATATGAACTATCGTAAATTGACTGAAAGTAAGATAAAGGAGTTTTTCTTATGCTCCATGCTAGGCAAATAGAAATTATCCATATAAAAAAAGAATAAATTTCCGCCATTAGTCCTCTAAAAAAACCTCTTAAGCTAAAAAAACCTAACAAACTCAGGAATAAGATATCGAAGAAACTCATGTAGTATTTTCTATTTTAATATTCAGTGCCTCGTAGAATTTTCCAACTAGCTTAAACGAACCGAAAGCAACAAATAACGTATTTTTATCGGTTTTATCAACTATGTCATTTATTTCAGAAATCTCATATCCACAGAAAACATTTTTACCTTTCCTGACTAGAAAATTTTCAATTTCTATATTTTTCATAATTTGAGGATGATTAAGTTCTGGTAAGTACCAATCATCAATAATATTTATGATAGGTTTTAGTATATTAGGTAGTTGCTTATCTTTATCACATGTGAAAATCGCATTTAACGTAAATTCAGAGTAATACTTATTTATAAAATTTTTTAAGTTTTCAATGCTGTCTGAATTATGAGAAACATCTAAGAGAAGATTTTTCGAAACTAAATGATTCCTGCCTAAAAATGCGTATTCGTTTATTTTTTCTAGCTCACTCTTTGCATCTATTTCTGGGAAGTGAAGTTCGAAGATTTTTTTTGATATACCCAAAGAGTTTTTGTGAAAATAAGCTGAATCCATATTTGTTTCATCTACTTTATGTAAATCCACATTTAATTTTTCAGCTATTTTTAAAACGCTGTTAGGCATAAATCCTTCTCCAAATATAACAGTTTGATTAGTTCTAAAAATACCAGCTTTTTCTCTTCCTATATTTTCGACCCCTTTACCTAAAATATTTTCATGGTCTAATGCAACTTTAGTAATTACTGAAATATCTGCATCGAAATAATTTGCAGGATCTAATCTACCTCCAAGCCCTACCTCAAGGATCCAAACATCTAATTTTTTTTTTGAAAAAAATAAAAAGGCCGCCGTAGCAATGATTTGGTAAAAATTTAATTCTTTTGATTCCTTTAATTTATCAACCTCCTCTAAACAATTCAGCAATGCTATGTCATCGATGTTTTCATTATTAATTCTTATTCTTTCATTAAATTTAACCAGATGCGGAGAAGTAAATAGGCCGACTTCGTATTTATTTTTTGCAAGAACTCGAGAAAGTATTTCTGCTGTAGATCCTTTTCCGTTGGTTCCTGTTATAGAAATAATTTTATTAGGTTTTTTTATTTTTAGATTTACAAGGACTTGCTTCAATTTTTTAAAGCTCTGCTCCCTAAATATATTTTTTTTTCTGATTATTTGATTTAAGTAATCTTCAAGATCTGACAAAATATTTATGTTCTCTTTAATTTCGATAAGAGATTTGAAATTTTTTCTTTCATTTCTGATCGATGCACAATCATATCTATAAGTCCATGCTCCAGCAGAAATTCGCTTCTTTGAAAGCCTTCTGGTAATTTCACCCTTACGGTATCTTCTATTACTCTAGGACCTGCAAAGCCAACCTGTGCTTTTGGTTCGGCAATATTTATATCGCCTAACATAGCTAAGCTGGCTGAAACACCTCCATAAATTGGATCGGTCATAACGGAAATATAAGGTAATTTAGCTTCTTTTAATTTATTAAGCACTGCAGACGTTCTTGCCATTTGAAATAAAGAAAAGAGAGATTCTTGCATTCTAGCCCCGCCACTAGTTGAAAAACAAATGAATGGACAATTTAGCTTAATTGCCCTGTTGACTGCATCAACAAATTTCTGACCTACAACTGATCCCATAGATCCACCCATAAATCTAAATTCGAAAACAGCAACTACAACTTCTTGAGAATTAAGTTTCCCGTGAGCACAAATCAATGCTTCTTTTTCTTCAATTTTATTTTTTGCTTCGCTTAATCTATCCTTGTATTTCTTAGAGTCTTTAAAAGAAAGCCAGTCTTTTGCCTCTGTATTTTTAGATATTTCTGAATATTTATTTTCATCAAATAAATACGTCAATCTATGTCTAGCACCTATCCTTATGTGGTGATCACAATTCATACAAACATATAAGTTTGATTCAAGGTCTGGGCCGTAAATAATTTCTTTACAATTTGGACAGCTTTGCCACAAACCTTGTGGCACAGGACTTTTTTTATCGTCTTTCTTATGAGCTCGAGCGAATGAAGGTAATATTCTATTAAACCAACTTTTAACCATTGGTTATTGTATCGAAGATTTTATGCCTTCAACAAATTTTGAGATTTGACTAAAAATATCCTGAAAAGGTAAATCTTGTTGATTACTTATAATATCTACAATTGCGCTTCCTACGACAACTCCATCTGAGAAAACGGACATTTTTTTTGCTGTTTTTCTATCTTTAATACCAAATCCTACGACGACTGGAATTTTTGAAAACTTTTTGATGCTCTCGACTCTCTCCTTCAAAGCGTTAAAAGAGTCAATTTCAGCGCCTGTAATTCCTTTTAGAGATACGTAATATATAAAACCAGAAGAGTTAGAAAGAATTTCATTAATCCTTAAATCATTGGTAGTTGGTGAAATTAACCTTATTAGATCTATATCAAATTTAGTTAATTTATTAAAAATTTCTTCACTTTCTTCGAAAGGAAGATCCACGATAATAAGTCCGTCAACTCCATGGTTTTTAAGTTCTCTGCAAATATCATCATTAATGTCATGATTTCCCTTCGCAATTTCTAGAGAATTTATAAATGTATTGAAGTATCCCATCAGCACAATTGGGGTTTTATTGAATTTTTTTTTGAGTCTTTTGCTTAGTTTTAGAATTTCTTCAAGAGAAGTTTTGTTTTTTAGAGACCGTTCATGAGACAATTGAATCACTGGTCCTTCAGACATTGGATCAGAAAATGGAACTCCAATCTCAATTATGTCAGCTCCGCTTGATATAATATTTTCAATAATTTTCTCAGATTCTTTCAGGTCAGGGTCGCCTGCAACAGTGTAGGTAACTAATGCTCTCGAATTGTTATTTTTTAACGCTTCAAAAGTTGAGCCTATGATGCTCATAGAGTAAGGCCTTCAACCTTTGCTACATTTGCCATGTCTTTGTCTCCACGCCCTGAGAGATTGACGACAATTATCTCGTCTTTTGACATTTTTGGAGCAATCTTTTTCGCGTGAGCTAAGGCATGAGCAGTTTCTAAAGCTGGCATAATCCCTTCCGTCTTTGTAAGCTCATGAAAACTATCTAAAGCTTCTTCATCAGTCGCAGAATCATATTCAACTCTTCCAGAATCTTTTAGATAAGAGTGTTCTGGGCCCACTCCAGGATAATCTAAGCCAGCCGAAACAGATTTAGTGGATAAGATTTGTCCAGACTTATCCTGCATAAGATATGTCTTCATCCCATGCAAAACTCCTATACTTCCATCGCTTAAAGGAGCAGCATGTTCTCCAGATTCAATTCCTGAACCACCGGCTTCAACTCCTATTAAATCAACAGAATTATCTTTTAAAAACGGATAAAAAATACCCATTGCGTTTGAACCACCGCCTACACAAGCAATGATTTTGTCGGGATATCTGCCAAAAAGATTTCGCGATTGTTCTTTTAGTTCAACTCCTACAATAGAATTAAAATCTCTAACAATTTTTGGATAAGGGTGAGGTCCTGCAACGCTACCAATTATATAATGAGTGTCATCGACATTTGTTACCCAATCCCTCATAGCTTCATTCATTGCGTCTTTAAGAGTTTTTGTTCCAGAAGTAACAGGAAATACTTCGGCTCCTAAAAGTTTCATTCGATAAACATTTGGAGATTGTCTTTCAATGTCTTCTTCTCCCATAAATATAATACATTCCAAGCCGTGCCTTGCAGCTACTGCAGCTGTTGCTACTCCATGCTGTCCCGCTCCAGTTTCAGCTATGATCCTTTTTTTACCCATATGTTTCGCAAGCAAAACCTGACCTACAGTGTTATTTATCTTGTGAGCACCCGTATGGTTCAAGTCTTCCCTTTTAAGATAAATCTGGGCACCAGATAATTGTTCTGTCCATCTTTTTGCAAAATACAATGGGGAAGGTCTTCCAACAAAATTATTTAAATCTTCATTAATCTCTTTTTTAAAATTCTCGTCATCTTTTAAAGTTTCGTATGTATTTTCAAGTTGCTCTAAGGCTGCCATTAGAGTTTCTGAAACATATTTACCTCCGTATTCACCGAATCTTCCTGCGGAATCTGGAAAGCTATAGTTGTCTTTATCTTTCATATTTCTTTACAAAATCTATAAAATTTTTCATCTTAGTAGTGTCTTTTACACCTTTTTTTGATTCAACTCCACTACATACATCCACTCCGAAAGGAATAAAATAATCTAATAGCCTAAGGATATTATTAGGATTAAGCCCACCGGCAATAATTAAATTATTAAAATTTGTTGGAATCTGATTCCAATCAAATTTTTCTCCTGTTCCTCCAGATAATTGCTCGGTACCAGAGTCTAATAAAATTTGTTCTGCAGATTCATAGTTTCTCAAGAAGTTTTCATGATTTGAAATATTGCTTACGTTGATAGATTTTATGTAAGGTTTGTTAAATTTTTCACAAAATGAACGAGTTTCAGACCCATGAAATTGTAATGTACTGTTTGGGAAGATTTGCAAAAAATTATAAACTTCTTCGTCTTCTGGATTAACAAATACTGGAACAACAGTAATCTCTTTGCTCAGAACCCTCTTGATTTTTAATAATTCTGATTCATCAACGTATCTCGGACTTTTTACAAATTGATTTAGACCAATTGCATCGGCCCCATATTTAATTGCTGAATAGGCATCTTTTTCGTTTGTGATTCCACATATTTTTACAAAGATACTCATTTTAAGTTAACTTGGCAGGACTGAATGTTTTACAGGAGGTTTTTTAATCTTAAACTCACTTGGATACTCAGGACCAATAAAGTATAAACCGCTAGCAGCTAAAGTTTTGCCAGAGAGATTTCTGTCGCGACTTTCAATAATACTTTTCATCTTTTTTGGGTCTTTATCATTCAGTCCAAAATCAAGTAATGTTCCAATAATAATTCTCACCATATTTAATAAAAAAGCATTTGCTGAGATTTCAATTGATATTAATTTTTTCTTTTTTGTGAAATTTATCTCGAATATTTCCCTAATTGGTGTTTTTGATTGACAACCAGAGGACCTAAAACTCGAAAAATCTTTTTCACCTATTAAAAATTTTGAAGCCTCCTTCATATTCTCAAGGTTTATTTTATCTTTAACCAAAGTAGTTTTATTTTTATAAAATATGGATGTACTGTCATCATTAAGAATGAAGTATTTGTAAGTTCTTTTAACGGCTGAAAATCTTGCATGAAATTCATTTGATACCCGCTTGACCCAAATTATTTTTATATCGTCAGGCAATATGGAATTTGCTCCGTCTTTCCAAGCTTTCAAAGTTCTTTTTTGCTGAGAATCAAAATGGATAACTTGCGAAAGTGCATTGACTCCTGAATCAGTTCTCCCCGCACAAATTGAGTTTATTTTTATATCAGCTATCTTTGTTAAAGCTTCCTCAACTTTAGCTTGGACTGTTTCATTTGTTGATTTTTGAATCTGCCAGCCTTTATAGTTTTTACCAAAATACTCTACTCCCGCGGCGTATCTATCAACTTCCATTAAAATTCTCTAATAACTGTTTTGCTTTACTCACAATATAATCGTCATCAGAATTTTGGATAATCTCTTCTGCTAATTCTTTAGCTTTATCAAAGTCTTTCATTTCAAAATACATTGTCGCAAGATTTAACCTAGCTTCGTTTGGATTTCCTATTTCTTCTAAACTTTCGTCTTCTTCACTTGATAAAGATGTTTTTGATAGATTGTCATTTTTAGGTGCATTCCTAAAATATGAAATTCCTAAAATAGCTAGGATAATGACTAAAACGATGATTACGATAAGTTGATAATCCAAAGAGTTACCAGATTGAATATTAGATAGATCTTCTTGAATTTCAGAGCCTGGATCTGAAATTAAATCTATATAATTTTGTTCAGCTGGAGCTTCTAACAATTCTTTTTGTAAAACAGTTTCTTCAGAATCAATATACGTCTCTTTCTTTTCTTCTTTCATTTCATTAGCTTCTGGAAATAATAAATCGTCTTCAATAGAATCGCTTATTTCAGTTATTTCACTAGCTAAAGAAAAGTTTGGTTCGGTGAGTATTAATACATTTTGTAAAACCAAATAATCAGTGTAATTACTATTAATTTTATAATTTTGTTCAGCTATGCTCCTTACAGACTCTGTCTTATCTGTCATTGCTAAGGAATTTGAGTCTGGAGATATCAAAAACTGACCTTTCTTTAAAAAGTTAACATTTGCTTCCCTAAAAGCCTCAGGATTTAAACTCTGAAGCGAAATCATGATTTGATAAACGGAATAATCTGGAATTTCTTTCTTTAATTCAATTGCGATAGACCATAAATTATCATAATCGTTAGTTGACCACCCCGCCTGCGCAAAGACTAAATTCGGACACAATAGAAAAAAAATTACTAATCTGAACATTTCTTATTTATCTAAAAGCTTTTTTAATATTTGAATACTGTTTAAGGCAGCGCCTTTTCTAAGATTATCAGCAACAATCCACATATTCACTCTATTTTTCTCCCACAAATCTGCTCTAACTCTTCCAACAGACACAGGATTTTTCCCAGCAGCATGCTCAATTGGATTGGGAGATAAAAAATCTTTAGAATCATGCCTAATCAAGCCATCTTGAGAACTAAGCTTATCTTCAAGCGCAATTTGATCGATGTCCTCATAAGTTTCTATATGAGCAGCTATCGAATGACCATAAACTACCGGAACTCTAACGGTAGTTGCGGTAATGTTAATGGAGTCATCTAGAATTTTTTTTGTTTCATTTGAAATTTTCATTTCTTCGTCAGTATAAAAATTATCTTCTAAATTACCGGCGGATATGACATTAAAAGCAATTTGAGAATCATAAACGCTTGGCGATATGTTTTCACCGTGAAGCAACTTTTCAGTCTGACTAAACAATTCATCTATAGCGATTTGTCCAGACCCACTCACTGCTTGAAAAGTTACTGCATCAACTCTTTTGATTTTAAATAGATCATGAACTGGCTTTAAAGCTACAAGCAACTGTGCTGTAGAACAATTTGGATTAGAAATTATCATTGGAGCAGAAACTTCATCTAAAACTGAACCGTTGACTTCAGGAATGACTAATGGAACATTCTTATCTTTTCTAAATCTTGAAGAGTTATCAATAACGCTGCACCCTTGTTCGACGGCTTTTAGAGCAAAATTTTCTGCAATACTCGCGCCTGCAGAAAAAAAAGCTAAATCAACTTCAGAAAAATCAAATTTTGAAAGGTCTGAAACCTTAAAAACTTGTGAACCACAAGCTAATTCAACTCCTTGAGATCTTTCACTAGCAAGAAGATAAAGTTCTTTCTCACCAGGAAAAAATTCGTCTAACAAATCTAAAAAGACTCGACCCACAGCTCCAGTTGCGCCAACAACAGCAATTTTTTTAGTTAAGGTTTGCAATTATTAGGTCTCCCATCTCCTGAGTTGAAACAACTTTAGAATTATTCACAGCAATATCTTTTGTAACATAACCATCAGAAATAACTTTTTTCACTGCATTTTCTATTTTGATGGAAATATCTTCTTGTGAAAAAGAATACTTAAACATCATTCCTATTGACAAAATTGAAGCCAAAGGGTTCGCAATTGATTTTCCAGCAATGTCTGGAGCTGTACCGTGAACTGGTTCGTAAAGTCCTTTAGAAGCAGAATTTAAGGAGGCCGAAGGGAGCATCCCGATTGAACCTGATAAAACAGAGCTGATATCAGAAAGAATGTCTCCAAAAAGATTAGAAGACACGATTACATCAAATTGTTTAGGATTTTGAACTAATTGCATAGCCGCATTATCAACTAGCATATGCTCCAGGATTACTTCTGGATATTTTTTTGAAACTTTGATCATTATTTTTCGCCAAAACTCAGAAACCTCAAGAACGTTAGCTTTGTCCACAGAACAGATTTTTTTATTTCTTTTCATCGCTGCTTCAAAAGCTACCTCAGCAATTCTTTCAACTTCATTTGTTGAATAAATCATGGTGTTAAGAGCAGATTCAGCATTTATTTCCCTAGGGTTACCAAAATAAATTCCCCCTGTAAGCTCTCTTACAATAAGAATATCCAAACTTTCAATTATTTCTTTTTTTAAAGAAGAAGAATCTTCTAAGCCTTCAAAAGACATGGAAGGTCTTAAATTTGCAAACAAATCTAACTCTGATCTTAATTTCAATAATCCTTTTTCAGGTTTAAGCGAAGGCTTCAGAGCGTCCCATTTTGGTCCGCCGACACCTCCCAAAAAAATTGCATCTGCTTTTTTTGCTATTTCAATTGTTTCTTTGGATATTGGACTCCCTTCCTGATCAATTGCTATACCCCCAATCAACATCTTGCTTATCTCTAAATCTATATGGTGAAGTCTAGAAATATGAACTAAAACTTTTTCAGCTTCCGCACTAACTTCTGGGCCGATACCGTCTCCAGGCAAAAAAAGAATATTTTTTTTACTTGTCATTTAAAATCCAAGGTCTGCTAGTTTTAAGTTTATTTTCATAATCAGTGATTCGATTCTCATATTTAAGACTAAAACCAATGTCATCAAGCCCTTCAAGAAGACAGGTTTTGCGAAAATCATCAATTTCAAATTTTATGGATTCTAAATTTGGAATTTGTATGTTTTGATTAATCAAATCAATTTCAATTTGTTTTTGAGAATTATTAATTTGTTGATCAAAAATTTGATTGACTACTTTTGTGTTTAACTTAATTGCAAGTAACCCGTTTTTAAAACAGTTATTGAAGAATATGTCACCGAAAGAAGGTGCAATTACCACGTTAATCCCGAAGTCTTTAAGTGCCCAAACAGCATGTTCTCTGCTTGATCCACAACCAAAATTTTCCCTAGCAATCAAAACATTAGAACCTTGATACTGATCAAGATTTAAAACGAATTCTGAATTTTTTACTCTCTCAGATACTTTCTTTCCGAGATAACCTTCGTCATTAAATCTCCAAGAATCAAATAGGTATGGTCCTAATCCGCTTTTAGAAATGGATTTTAAAAATTGCTTTGGAATAATTTGATCTGTATCTACATTTGCTTTATCTAAACAAACGTATTCTCCAGAATAAAGGTTAGAATTTTTCATTAAATATCTCTGACGTCTATGAACTTTCCTTCCAGGGAAGCAGCCGCAGCCATTATTGGGCTAACTAAATGTGTCCTACCTTTAAAGCCCTGTCTGCCCTCAAAATTTCTATTAGAGGTGGATGCACACCTTTCAAATTCTTTTAATTGATCAGGATTCATCCCCAAGCACATTGAACATCCAGCGTCTCTCCACTCAAATCCAGCAGATTTAAAAATCTCATCTAAGCCTTCTGATTCAGCTTGTTTTTTAACCAAACCTGATCCCGGCACGACAATAGCCCGTCTAATTTTTTTTGAAATTTTATTCCCATTTAATATCTCAGATGCTGCCCTTAAATCTTCTATTCTAGAATTAGTGCACGAACCAATGAAGATTTGATCTAGTTCGATATCTTTAATTTTGGTTCCAGGCTCCAAGCCCATGTAGCTCAATGCATCTAATAAATTTTTATTATCTTTTCCCACTTGAGGAATAGCGTCTTCAACATGGGTAACCATTTCAGGAGAAGTTCCCCAGGTAACTTGAGGTAAAATTTCTTCAGCACTGAATAAATATTTTGAATCAAACAACGCGTCTGAATCCGTAGCCAAGTCCTTCCAATAATCTACAGCCTTCTTAAATTCCTCTCCTTTTGGAGCAAATGGGCGATTTTCTACATAATTAAATGTTTTTTCGTCGGGGGCAACCATTCCGGCTCTCGCGCCTGCTTCAATCGCCATATTGCAAAGTGTCATCCTTCCTTCCATTGAAAGATTCCTAATGGCTTCGCCACAGTACTCAATCACATGTCCTGTTCCTCCAGCGGTCCCGATCTTGCCAATGATAAACATTGTCACATCTTTTGCCGTAACACCTTTTTGAAGATTACCTTCTATTTCAATCATCATGTTTTTCTGTTTTTGAGACACTAAACATTGAGTTGCAAGAACATGCTCAACCTCACTAGTTCCAATTCCCATTGCCAGTGAACCAAATGCTCCGTGAGTAGATGTATGAGAATCACCACAGACTATTGTCATTCCGGGAAGAGTTATACCCTGTTCAGGTCCAATTACATGAACTATGCCTTGACGCTCATCATTCAATTTGAATTGATTAATACCAAATTCGTCGCAATTGTCATTTAAGGTGACAACTTGAAGTTTACTAATCGGATCTTTAATTCCGTTAACATCTTTTGATCTATCAGTGGTTGGCACATTGTGATCTGGAGTGGCTAAAATAGTACTTATTTGCCTGGGATTTAAATTATTTTCTCGTAATCCATCAAAAGCTTGAGGAGACGTAACTTCATGAACTAAGTGACGATCAATATAAATTAACGAACTTCCGTCATCTCTATTCGTGACAAAGTGGTCATCCCAAATTTTATCGTATAAAGTTTTTGGAGACATGATATCTATTTTTTACTAGATGGAATTTTTTTGAATTCTTTTGGCTTATCGTGATTTTGTGCCCTATTTCTTAAATAATGGTCTATGAGAACAATTGATGTCATTGCTTCAACAATCGGAACTGCTCTTATTCCCACGCATGGATCATGTCTTCCTCTAGAAATCACTTCTGTTGACTCACCATCCTTATTCACTGAATTACCTTTGACTAAAATGCTTGAAGTCGGTTTAAGCGCTACCTTTGCAGATAAATTTTGACCGGTTGAAATTCCACCAGAAATCCCACCCGAATTATTAGACTCAAAACCCTCGGGAGAAATTTCATCCCTGTTAATTGAGCCCTTCAACCCAACTACTTCAGTGCCATTACCTATTTCGACAGCCTTAACTGCATTGATACTCATAAGAGCATGTGCTAAATCTGCATCTAATTTATCAAAGACTGGTTCCCCAAGTCCTAGTGGCATATTCGAAGCTTCCACAGAAATAGAGGCTCCGATCGAGTCGCCCTCATCTCTTAATTGATCAATATATTTTTCTAATTCTGGAACCAATGATTCATCTGGACAAAAAAAAGGATTTTGATCAATAAATTCTCGATCAAATTTTTTTATTTTGTACTCGCCTATCTGATTAATAAATCCAAAAACTTGTACGTTTAATTTATCTAATAAAAACTTTTTAGCTATTGCACCAGCGGCAACTCTCATTGCTGTTTCTCTAGCGGATGATCTTCCGCCTCCTCGGTGATCTCTGATTCCATATTTTTGAATGTATCCATAATCTGCGTGAGAAGGACGATAAACGTCTTTGAGTTGATCATAATCAGAACTTTTTTGATCTTTATTTTTTATCAATAAACCTATTGGAGTTCCAGTAGTCATGCCCTCAAAAACTCCTGACAAAATTTCAACTTTATCGTCTTCCTGTCTTTTAGTTGTATATTCATTAGAGCCAGGTTTTCTCCTATCAAGATCTTTTTGAATGACCTCTTCATCAATTTTGATTCCAGGCGGACATCCGTCTATTACGCAGCCCATAGCCACGCCATGACTTTCACCAAAGGTCGTCACCACGAAGCTTTTACCAATACTATTTCCTGACATTTCTCTATAAACTACTCAAATTATACGCTTTTATAGGCAATATACTTAAGTAGATGAATTTAGACCAATATAGTTCAATTTTTTGGGATTTTGGAGGAGTTATAACTTCTAGTCCTTTTGAAGCCTTCAACAAATACGAAAAAGCAAAAAATCTTCCTGAAAACTTCTTAAGAAAAGTAAATTCAACTAATCCTCATGTTAATGCTTGGGCTCTTTTGGAACAATCAAAAATTTCACTTACTGAGTTTGATGACCTTTTTTTTAAAGAAAGTTCTGATCTCGGTTATCCTGTAAAAGGATCCGAAGTGCTTAGCCTATTGGAAGGAAATTTACGACCTAAGATGATTGAAGCTATAAAAAAGTTGAAGAATTTAGGTTTTATTCAAGCCTGTTTAACAAATAATTTTATTCCCACAAATGAACTTCAACCAGACATGACTGATCAAGAGGAAAAAAATAATATTTTAAATCTTTTTGATTATGTATTTGAATCAAAAGAGCTTGGCTTAAGAAAACCAGATCAAGAATTTTATGATTACGTCATGGCAGAAGTAAAAATTTCTCCAGAAAAAATAATTTTTCTAGACGATTTAGGAATAAATTTAAAGCCAGCTAAATTGATGGGAATTACTACGATAAAAGTTATATCAGAAAGTCAGGCAAGAGAAGAACTCGAAAGTATTTTAGGAATTACTCTTTAATTAGTTTCAGGAATAAACAAATCAACGAATTCTTTAACTGGTAATGACAATAGTTTTTCATCATCTTCAAATAGCTTCATTACTTCGCTAACTCTTTTGTCAGAAAATTGAATTTTGAGGTTTTTTTTAAATTTATTTATCAGTATAGGAATTCCCTCGCTTCTTCTATTTTTGTGGCCTATTGGATAATGGACTTCCTCCACATCCGTACTAGTTCCATCTTTGAAAAAAATTTGTAAGGAGTTGGCAATTGATCTTTTGTCAGGGTCTAAATAGTCCTCAGAAAAAGTTTTGTTTTCTTCAACTTCCATCTTGTCTCTAAGTTGATCAATTAAGGGATTGCTTGCTACGTCGTCCTCGTAATCCTCAGCTATTAAATCTCCTTTCAGAAGACCAATGGCCGTCATGTATTGAAGACAATGATCCCTATCTGCGGGATTATTCAAAGCTCCTTCTTTGCTTATTATCCTAATAGCGGATTCATGAGTAATGATTTTTATTTTTTCAATCTCGTCAAATTTACCGTCTAATTTTTTATGGAGTTTTACTGCAGCTTCAACAGCGGTTTGAGCATGAAATTCAGCTGGGAAAGAGATTTTGAAAAGTACGTTCTCCATAACGTATGAATCAAATTCTTGATTTAAAATTAATTCATTTCCTTTGAACAAAACATCTTTAAAGCCCCAGGTTGGCGCAGATATAGCGCTTGGATATCCAATTTGACCTTTTTTTGTGAGCCAAACTAATTGCATCGCCCTGCTCGTTGCATCCCCTGCAGCCCAAGATTTGCGTGGGCCCGCATTTGGTGCATGTCTGTAAGTTCTCAAGCTTTGTCCATCAACAAATGCTTGAGACAAAGCGTCAATTGTTTGATCTTTCGTCAAGCCTAATATTACTGATATTACAGCTACTGAGGCAATTTTCACTAGTAAGACATGATCTAAGCCAACCCTATTAAAGCTGTTTTCTAAGGCTAAAACTCCCTGAATTTCATGAGCTTTTATCATTGAGAATAGAATTTCTTTAACAGTTATTTCCTTTTCAGGAAAATTTTGAGACATGTAATCGCAAGCAGCTAAAATACCTCCCAAATTATCAGATGGGTGGCCCCACTCTGCGGCTAGCCAGGTATCGTTAAAGTCTAACCATCGAATTATTGCTCCATTGTCCCAAGCCGCTTTTATCGGATCTAATTTATAGTTCGTTCCCAATACTCGGACGCCGTTCGGAACTTCTGTTCCTTCTATATGAGGACCTAATAAAGATTTGCACTCAGGAAACGTAAGTGCCAGAAGCCCGCAGCCGATGGTATCCATTAAGCAATATTTAGCAGTTCTTAGTGCTTCCTGGCTACTAATGTCGCAATCATGAACATATTCAGAAATTTTTATAAGTAATTCGTCAGGATTTGGACGAACATTAGTTTCGACGTTTGAGGACATATAAAGGGTTATCTACTTTCTATATCAACCCATTCGGAGCGATCAGGGCCAATGTATTCTTCGCTGGGTCTGATGATTCTATTGTCTGCTCGCTGTTCAAAAATATTTGCTGCCCAACCAGCTGTTCTGCCAATAACAAACAAAGGAGTAAATAATTTAGTTGGAATGCCAAGATATGAATAAGCAGACGCCATAAAAAAATCTGTATTGGCAAACATTTTTTTCTCTTCATCCATTGTTTTTTCTATTTGAGCAGAAACAAGGTAAAGGGTTTCGTCTCCATTTTCTTTACTAAGCTTTTCAGACCATTTTTTTATAATTGCATTTCTTGGATCTTCAGTGCTATAAACCGCGTGTCCGAAACCCATAATTTTTTCCTTATTCTTTAACATTTCTAACACTGCTGACTTAGCTTCTTCAGTGGATGAAAATTTTTCAATAAGCTCCATTGCCGCCTCGTTAGCTCCACCATGTAAGGGGCCTCTTAAAGTTCCAATTGCGCCTGTTATGCAGGAATGAATATCAGATAATGTTGAAGCGCAAGTCCTTGCCGTGAACGTAGAAGCATTAAAACCATGCTCTGCGTACAAAATTAAGGATGTGTCTAAACATCTAATTTGATCTTCATTTGCATCTTTGCCATGAAGTAAAGATAAAAAATGGCCGCCAATGGAAGTATTATCAGTTTCTGTATTAACTTTTACTCCTTCATGAGAATATTTATACCAGTAGACGATTATAGATGCCATTGTCGCTAATATTCGATCAGCAGATTCTTGTTGATTACTAAAATCTCCCTCTGGTTCTATATTACCTAACATAGAACAGCCAGTTCTCATAACATCCATCGGGTGAGCTTCCGCAGGAATTCTCTCTAAAACCTCAATCAAAGATTCAGGCAAAGCTCGCATAGAAATTAATTTATTTGAATATTCATTAAATTCTGTTTGATTTGGCAAAGCTCCATACATCAAAAGATATGCTACTTCCTCAAACTTTGCTTTTTCAGAGAGAATTTCAATGGGATAGCCTCTATAGGTTAAACCTTTCCCAGCCTTACCAACAGTTGAAAGAGATGTTTTTCCGGCTACTTGACCCCTTAAGCCTGCGCCCTCTAATTTTTTTTCGGACATGAATTTATTCCTTTGAAAATAGATCGTCTATTTTTTTTTCGTACATATGATAGTTCAGTACGTCATATAATTCATCTCGAGATTGCATTTTTTTTAATTTATTTTTTAAAGTCTCTTGTTCGGCCAATTCCTCATAAATCTCTTCCGCAGCCTTCGACATAGCCCTAAAAGCGCTCAGCGGATATAGAATCATTTTTACTCCAGAATTTTTTAATTCATTTGTTTCGAACATTGGAGTAAGTCCAAACTCAGTAATGTTAGCTAAAATTGGTGCATTTACATTTTTTGAAACTTCAAAATAATCTTCAAGTTTTGTTATTGCTTCTGGAAAAATTGAGTCTGCACCGGCTTCGACATAAGCATTTGATCGATCTATAACGGAATTGATTCCCTCTTTAGAAAAAGCATCAGTTCTAGCCATCAGCATAAAATTTTTATTATCAACTGAGTCTTTTGCTGCTTTTATTCTGTCTTCCATTTCATCAGAAGAAACGATTTCTTTACCCGGTCTATGTCCACACCTTTTTTCTGAAACCTGATCTTCTAAATGAACTGCATCAGCACCTGCAGTGATCATTTCTTTGATTGTTTTTGCGATATTTAAACCGCTACCCCAGCCAGTATCACAATCAACCAAAATGGGTAAATCGCAGACCCCTTTTATTCTTCTTAAATCTTCTAAAACATTATCCCTTGAAGTAAGTGCCAAATCAGGGAGTCCATAGCTGGCATTAGCCACTCCTGCTCCTGAAAGATATATTGCTTGGTGACCCTTTCTTTTTGCCAATAGAGCTGAAAAAGCATTTATTGTGCCCACGATTTTAAGTGGGTTTTCTTTTTTTAGTAATTGGAAAAAATTTTGAGACATGATTAAATTTTACTTTTTAGAATTATCTTAAGTTCTTCATGTGTGTCAGCAGTCATTAATTTAGGAAACTCTGTTTTTATATGCTCCGGAGCCTGAAAAAAAATTCCCAAATCAGCATTAGACAACATATTAATGTCATTATACGAATCTCCCGCAGCATAAACTTCGAATTTAAGAGATTTTAGAACTTCTACGACCTTTTGTTTATTGTTTTGCTGTCTTAATTGATAGCCTTCAATTCTATTGTCATTAATATTCAGGTGATGGCAAATAATATTTGGAAACTTTAACTTTTCTACTAATGGCCATGCTAACTCGTAAAAGGTATCTGAGACTATTGAAACTTGAAAATGAAATCTTGCCCAATCTAAGAAGTCTTCTGCGCCATCTAAAGGATTCATAGATTTAACAATTTCTTGAATATCACTAAGTTTAATATTTTTTTCATTTACGACTTTCATGCGAAGTTGCATTAATTCGTCATAATCCTTTAGATCTTGAGTTGTAAGCATAAGCTCCTTAGAACCTGTCTCTTTTGCTACGTATTGCCAGATTTCAGGTATCAAGACACCTTCAAAATCTAGACACAGATATTTCATCTATCTTCTTTGGAGTTTAAAACTGTCGAAGATTTTATCTAACTCTTTTTTTGATTTAGTCGCGCAACCCTTTGAAACTATCTCTTTAGTTAAGTGCGGAGCAAACATATTGATAAATTCGAAAAGGTGACTCCTAAGATAAGTCCCTCTTCTAAATCCCATGTAAGTGGTTCCAGAATCGAAAAGATGGTTAGCGTTTATTGCAACCAATTCAGAATCCTCTTCTGGGTTAAAAGCCATACTAGCAATAATTCCTACTCCCGTTCCCATTTTCACATAAGTTTTAATGACATCAGCATCAGTTGCCGTAAAAACTACATTTGCTTTGAGCCCTCTCTCAAAAAAGGCTCTATCCAAATCATTGCTTCCAGTAAATCCAAACACGTAAGTCACTATTGGAAATTGTGCAAGATCTTTAAGTTTAATTTTAGGTATTAAAGCGAGTGGATGTTTTTTTGGAACGATGATACTCCTAGACCATTTATAGCAAGGTAGTTTAATTAAATTTTCTCCTTTCTCATTGGTTTCAGTCCATAGAGCAAGATCGACTTCTCCCTTTGAGGCCATTTCCACAGATTCGTCTGGAGTGCACTGATGCATCTGGAAATGTACATTTGGATATTTTTTTACAAACTTGTCGACCACTTTTGGTAATGTAAATTTAGCTTGAGTATGAGTAGTAGCGATTGCAAGAGTGCCGTAATCTTCATCAGAAAACTCAGTAGCTGCGTGTTTAATTCCATCTACTAAAGCTAAAATTTCCTCAATTTGCTCAAGTATTTTTTGTCCTACAGGTGTAATACTCACTAAATGTTTTCCAGATCTTTCAAATAATTCGATACCTAACTCTTCTTCAAGAAGTTTTATTTGCTTACTGATTCCAGGTTGAGAGGTATAAAGAGTCTTTGAGGCTTGTGAAACATTTAGATTGCTTCTTGCCACTTCTCTTACATATAAAAGTTGCTGAAATTTCATAAATTCTTATTGCTTATCGCTATATATAAGTGATTCTAAACAAGTTTTTAGATATATCAAATAAAAAAATAGTGCATGACATTATAATTATACTGTATATAATTACAGTATGAACTCTCTTACAGTTAGGCAAAAAGAAATATTTGAATTTATAAAATCAAAAATATCAGATGAAGGTTACCCTCCAACAAGGATGGAAATCTCTAATTACTTTGGGTTCAAATCTCCAAATGCTGCTGAAGATCACCTTAAAGCTCTTAAAAAGAAAGGTTTTATAGAAATCCTTTCTGGAACTTCTAGGGGAATATCTTTAAGTAATATCGATGAAGGAATACCTGTTATTGGTTTGGTTAGTGCTGGAAGTCCAATGCTCTCAGAAGAAAATGTAGAAAAAAGAATTCCTCCTCATCCTATCTCTTCGCATGGCGTAGACTATTATCTTCGTGTTAAAGGCGACAGTATGATTGATGTTGGAATTTTTGAAAACGATCTCATTGCCGTCAATAAAGACTTAAACATAAAAAAAGGATCAATAGTAATAGCAAGAATTGATGACGAAGTTACAGTCAAAACTCTTAAAGAATTTTCAGCCAATAAAGTTATTCTCAAGGCTGAGAATCCAAACTACAAGGATATTATTGTTAATCCTAATAATATCACTTTTGATTTTGAAGGAACTTGCGTTGGTTTGATTAGAAACATTTCTTAGCTAATTAAACTAAATTTTTCTATACCAAAAGTCTTTTTAATTAAATCTATCTTTTCCTCATCTTCAAGTTTATAAAAATCATTTTGACATTCCACCTCAACGTCACCGCATTTTAGATATTTAACAAACTTAAAAGCTTTGCCGGGTTTTTTAATTTTAATTCCAATTGGTCTTGAAGAGTCGGGATGAAAACCTAAAATTCTTAAACTTTTCATAACAAAAATTTGCGTGTCTTTATTTATGTAGTCTAACTCGTGTGGATTATAGTAAGTCACTTTAGGATTTTTAGGTTTGTCTTCTGGGGGAAGTTTAGTTGCCTTATTAAAACCATCAAACTCTGTGTATTCTCCAAACCTACCATTCTTTAAAAGCACAGGTAGATTACTGTTAGGTTCTGTAAATAAAATATTTTCTCCTGAGTCTCGCTCTATTAAATCAACAGCTCTATTAAGACCTATCTCCATTAAATCTTCGTCTTCGTCTGGTGCTCCATATATTTTTTTTTCATCTTTAGTTGTCCAAACACAAGGTCCATTAATGCTCAAATCAGCAAAAATCATACTTCCGTAATCTGGATGCAGGCCTATTTCTTTTGGCAATTCTTGGTAAGTCTCCCATTTAATAGAGTTATCAAATGGTTTTTTGGTCCATTTACAAGACGAACATCCTACGAAATAACCCCATGAACCAGATTTCAAACTAACCTCTTCTCCACATTTAGGACATGACCTAGTCACAGTTCCATCCTCTTTGGTCGGAAAAACTTGATGAAATAATTCTTGATTCAGAATGTCAAGAACCTGTCTTGTTTTGAATTCTTCTTTATTGCTAATTTCAACTTCATCAACCTTTTTATTCAAATAACTTTGCAATAATTCCCAAAATTTATCCAAAACATCTGTCCAAGAGATTTCTCCTGAAGAAATTTTATCTAAATCTTTTTCCATATCTGCGGTGAATTTATCTTCAATAAAAAAATCTTTAAAAATAAATTTTAAATAAGAACTAAGAACTCTACCTAGATCTGAAGGAGTTATGCTTTTAGCCCCATAAGTATATTTTTTTTCTCTTAAATTTTTGAGAATTGAAGCATAAGTTGATGGCCTTCCAATGCCTTCTTCCTCCATCTTTTTAATCAATGATGCTTCTGAATATCTTCTTGGAGGGGTAGTAAATTTTTGCTCAAAATTAATTTCTTTCAAAATTAATTCTTCTTGCTCTTTAAGATTTTCAGGAAATTCAGTAGCAGTTTCATCTGCATCTTCTTCTTTTGTCAGCAATTCAAAACCTAAAAATAAATTCTTCCTTGACGATGCTCTAAAGATATATTTTTCATCCTTTGAGGAAATTATTAGAGTTTTTCTCTCATACTTAGAATTAGACATTTGGCTTGCTAAAGTTCTATTCCATATTAAGGAATAGAGCTTCATCTCATCTCCTGCTAATTTTGCTTTTGATGGTTTTATGGAAAAATCAGTAGGCCTTATAGGTTCATGAGCTTCCTGAGAATTTGCTGCTTTTGATTTATAAATTTTTGGTTTCTCAGATAAGTATTTTTCTCCATATTCGCTAGAAATGAAATTTCTTAAATCATTGAGAATGTCATTACTTATTGAAATTCCGTCAGTTCTCAAGTAAGTAATTAATCCATCTTCGTATAACTTTTGAGCCACTCTCATGGTTCTATCTGCCGTGAAAGATAGCTTGCTTGAAGCAGCCTGCTGCAGTGTCGATGTTCTAAAAGGTGCTTTTGATGAATTGCTTTGGGGTTTAGATTCTATTTCCTTTAAATAAAAAGATTGCGAATTTAATTCGTTTTCAATTTGCTTAGCCTCCGTTTCATTAGAGACTCTTTTTTTTTCTATTTTTTCACCGTTAATGCTTGTGAGATCTGCATCAACCTGAAAATCTTTATAATTAAATTTTCCACTAAAAGGCCAATACTCTTCTGGAATGAAAGCGTCAATCTCGTCTTCTTTTTCACAAACAATCCTCAAAGATGGAGATTGAACTCTTCCTGCTGATTTTGCTCTTGAAATATGTCGCCATAAAAATGGGGAGACTTTAAACCCTATCAAATGATCTAGGATTCTTCTAGCCAAATAAGCTTCAACTAGATTTTGATCAATCTCTCTAGGATTTTTTATAGCTTCTTCGATAGCAGAAGGTGTAATTTCAGTAAAACTTATTCTAGAAACAGATTTATCTTTTAATAGTTTTTTCTTTTCAAATTTATTATTTAAATGCCAAGCTATTGCTTCGCCTTCTCGGTCGGGATCTGTTGCTAGAAAAATTGAATCATTTTCTTTGCAAAGTTTAGTTAATTCTCTTATTACCTTCTTTCCTTTTGTGGTATCGGCCCATTTTAAATCCTCCCAGTTATCTGGATTAACAGCCTTTTCTTCATTGGGTAAATCGCAAATATGCCCTAGACATGCATTGACTTGCCAATTATCTTCAGGAAATTTTGAATCCAGATAGCCTTTTATCTTTGAAGCCTTGGCATTAGATTCAACTATAACTAAATTATTCATCCTTTTTTAATATGTGACAAATGAATATATCTTGTCAAGTTTATTGAATTTCAAGACTTTCTTTTAATAAATCAGTCCCTCGAAATATAAATCCTGTATAAAGCTGAATTAAATCAGCTGATAATTTGAACCTTTTTTCTACATCTTCTTTTGTCATAAGCCCTCCCGACGAAATTAAAGTTAAATTCTCGCCACAAATACTCCTAGCAAAGCTCAGATTTTTTTCAGAAAGATTCTTAATATAATTTCCGCTGATCCCACCTTTCACATCTTTATAATGATTAATAGAAGTATTGTTAATAATGAGGCCATCTACATTGGTTTCCATACTTTTTACTAAAATTTTTTCAAAATTTTCTTCAGATTCGTCAGGAGAGATTTTTAACAGTATAGGTTTTCCCGTATCAGCTCCTTTAGCTAGTTGCTCTCTTTTATTCATAACTTTTTCAATAAGACTTGAAAAATAATCACTTAAGGAAAGATTCCTTAAATTTTCTGTATTAGGAGATGAAATATTCACTGCAATATAATCGGCATGTTGATAGACGTAATCAATTAAGTGTAAGTAATCTTTGAAGGCATCTTCAATTTTTGTTTCTTTACTTTTTCCGATACTAATTCCTAAGATTCCATTAAAGGAACGTTTATTTTTTTCAATATTTTTTATACCTTCATAAACTCCTACGTTATTAAATCCTAGAGAGTTAACAATATTTTTCTCCTTCATAAATCTATGAATACGTGGTTTAGGATTTCCCTTTTGTGGTTTCAGAGTTAGAGTTCCCACTTCGATAAAACCAAAACCCAAAGCATTTAAGATATGAAAATATTCTGCATTTTTATCCAAACCACCGGCGATTCCGATTCTATTAGGAAAAGTTAAATCCATTTTTTGAATTGATTCAACACCTTTTTGATTAGTGCTCAAAGCACCATGCATACCAATTCGATAAAGTATTTCCAAACTCTTTAAACTTAACTTACTACTGATTTCAGGCGGGAAAAAATGGGCTAACGATAAACCTAATTTATTTAAAAACACTTTTATTAATCGCCAATAGCATCTATCGCAGCAAGCGAAGTAATCAAACTTGAAAAAATTGGAAGAACCGACCTCCAGAATGAAAGTCTTGAAAGACTTGTAGTATCCCTGTTAACAATTATGGTGGAACCAGGAAGAATTTTGTCTTGCTTGAATTTGAAAAATGATGAGGGTCTTAAAGCTTGACCATTAGGCAAAATAACTAAAAGTTGATCTTCAGCAGCTGCAGAAGTGAATCCTCCCGCTAAATCTATGTAATCATAAACGGATAGATTTTCTGAATGGACAAAAGTAGCAGGCGCAAGAACCTGACCGGTTACAGAAACTGTCGAGGATTTCTTTGGGATAATAATTTGATCTTGATCTAATAAAATTAAATCTAGATCATCGTTTCTGGCTAGTTGATTCAAATCAAAGGTTGCTACTATTCTTCCAACTGGCTCTGCTTCCTTGAGTCTTTTAATGATATTGCCTAAAAGGTCTAACGCTAAACTTGCATCTTCCATTTCTTGAAGTGAGCCGGTTGTAATAGATGAAACAATTCCATCTTCAAGTTGATCAGCTGTAGCAGACAAGGCCTTTTTCTCACTTTCTGCAACCTTTTGTCTTAAAAAAATTCCTGCTTCGATATAAGCTTGTTCATTAAATCCTCCTGCTTTTGTAATTAGGTCCGACAATCTCTCCCCTGGGTTAAGAGGATAAATACCAGGGTTTTGCACTTCACCTTTGATCGAAACTAAATTTAATTGATCGTTATTTGGGTCCAAGGCAACTAGACTTTTTTTGTGTATAAAAACTGAATCGCCATCACTCAATATTAAATTTTTTGCTTCTGAAATTGTTAGCTCCTCCCTTAAGGTATCTCCAATATTAGAGATTCTAGTAACAACAATTCTATTCTCATCTGCGTATAAGTTTAATCCCGAAGCAAAATTTAAAAGGTTAATAAAATTTTCGTCCTCTTTAAGTTCGTAAATTGCTGGTCTATTTACCTCTCCAAAAATTTTGATACTTTTGCGTATAGGATTGATTAATAGTGCATCACCAGATTGTATTTTTAAATTTTGGTTAGTATTTCCCTTGATAAAAAGTTCATAAAAATCATAAATGCCAACCAGTTTATTATTTCTTCTCAATTCAATATTCCTCAGAGAACCAGCATTAGTTGGACCACCAGAATTAAAAAGAACATTTGAAATTGTCGAAAGAGGATTCATTATGTAAGAACCAGGATTTTTAGCATTACCGGTCACAAAAATCTCAATAGATCTTAAGTTAATTAAGGACATTGATATCGAAGTCCCAATTAAAGTTGCCTCACTTATTTTAGAAAGTTCTTCTTTAGCTTCAGAAAATGACAAACCAGAAAAATTAATAGAACCTAACTCAGATACAAAAACTTCACCTTCTCGATCAATAGTTGAATCAATAGTTTTTTTTATACTTCCAGAAAAATTGAACCTTAACTCATCGCCAGGTCCCAAGATGTAATTTGCAGGAGCAGCCTTAACCTCTAAAGGAGTTTGATCTGAAATATCTTCAAATAAATCGTATCCAAAACGTTTTACAATTTCAGATCCATATTCATCAAATTCAATTTCTTCTTCAGATTTTAAATATTCTATATATTCGTCAATGTCGTCTTCTGAATCTTCTATTTTAGGAGAAATAGTTGAATCAATAATACTATTCTGTTTCTCCATTCTTTCTAGAACAGATTTTCTTATTTCAGGAGGAAGATTATCCAAATCTGCCATAGATTGAGAATTTAAGATTCCTATAAAACAAATAAGGAATATGAGTCTAAATTTATTCATCTAAGTTAATTAGTGGTTGCCCCCATGACAATTTGGTTCTACAAGCTTCAAAATAATCATAATCTAAAGGATGCATCAACGTATAGCTATTTTTATTTCTTGAAATAGTAATTTCAGACCCTTGATAAACTTCAAGATCTTCCCTGCCATCAACAACTATCGAAGCTTCGACAGAACTTTTTAATTTTATTTTTAAGTCTTTATCGTTGGGGAGCACGAGAGGATTTGAAGAAGAGCTTTGCGAAAACATTGGTAAAATTGCAAATATTTCTTCTGTTGGATAGATAATAGGCCCTCCTCCAGAAAAGAAATAACCTGATGATCCCGTTGCAGTGGATACGATAACACCATCTGATTTATGTTTAGAAATTAGCTTTTCTTCTTGAAAAATTGAAAAATTAAGCATCTTCGCAACAGTTCCAGAATGAAAGACTACCTCATTTATTCCTGTCAAAAAGTCGGAATTGTCTACTTTGATGCTTAACGAAGGTCTTTTTTCTAATAAATAATCGCCTGAAAATACTTTTGGTAAAGTTTTAAATATAGAATCTACGCTTAGGTCTGTTAAAAAACCTAATCTTCCAATGTTTATTCCAAGCATAGGAATTTCATTTTCAATCAAATTCGCAATAGTTCTTATCATTGTTCCATCTCCGCCAATGACTATAACCAAATTAGACTTACTACTTTTGATTGATTTGTCTATATCATTTTCATTGACTGGGTGAGTGCCTTTAACGTCAATGTTCATTGATTTAGCAGTTTTAAGACATTGATCTAAAGCCTCTTTGAAATTTCTTGATGCAGAATGAACTATAGAAATTGCTTTTATTGGTTCCATTACTTAATTAGACACTAAAATTTGATCTTTTCTTATATTTTTTACCAGATAAATAAAAAAAGTATCAACAATTGCTATAAAAAATTTAAACACATATTTAGTAAGAGAAATACCTAATGCGGTATAGAAATCTAGTTCTCCTGCTATAACCCATACAAAGGTATAAATAAAAGTATCTAACGCTTGAGATAAAAGAGTAGAAACATTATTTCTTAGCCAAAGCATTTTCTCGCCAGTTAAAGTACGAATTTTATGAAAAACCCATACATCAAAACTTTGACTTATCAAATAAGCAGTCAAAGAACCTATTACAAAAATAGGAGAATAAACTGCCAATGTAGAAATAGCGTCATGCACGGATGAAGCGGAACTGCTTACATTTGAAGGAGGGTATAAAGTGCTTAGAACTAGCGTAAGCATGACTACCACATTTGCTACAGCTCCTATGATCACTGCTTTGGTAGCCTCTGCTCTGCCATATTTTTCATTGAGTAAGTCGGTAGCAAAATAAATCCCTGAATACATAATGGCCCCCATACTAACGGTGAAAGTCATACCAAATACTTCTAAATCACTTACCTTCCCGCCTTGCAAATTTCCCAACACAATCCCTAGGACCACTGCAATATAAAGTCCTTCTTTGCCAAAAAAATAGAAAAGGAGAATAGCTAAGGTCAAGTCATAAAGAACAGTAAAGATCCATAAAGCCTCAGGATTATTGTAAAAAAATTCTAAGCTCATCAATTTTTTATTATGGGTTGATCAATTTACTGGCTTAGTTTAACTTATATTGTCTAAATTATTTAAGAGGTGTATTTATGGCAGATTTAGCTGTATTTAGAGATGAAACAAGAAATTGGTTGGAAGAAAATTGTCCCCCTGAAATGAAAAAACCTATGACTCCACATGGCATGACGTGGGGAGGAAGAAATTGCAAATTCACTCACCCAGATCAAGAGCTTTGGTTGAAAAGATTAGGAGAAAAGGGTTGGACTGCCCCAACTTGGCCTAAAGAATATGGTGGTGGCGGACTTAATTTCGATGAGAACAAAATTCTTGCAGAAGAAATGAATAAAATGGGAACTAGAATGCCTCTTGCTAGTTTCGGATTGTGGATGCTAGGTCCAGCTCTGCTTGAATATGCTTCCGAAGAACAAAAAATGGAACACATTCCGAAAATCATTAAAGGAGAAATTAGGTGGTGCCAAGGATACAGTGAACCAGGATCAGGATCAGATCTTGCATCTCTTAAGACTAAGGCCATTGAGGATGGTGATAACTTTGTTGTTAATGGTCAAAAGGTCTGGACTTCCTATGCCAATGAGTGTGACATGATCTTTACTCTTGTTAGAACAGGTCCGCAAGAACCTAAACATGATGGAATAAGTTTTTTATTAATTGACATGGATCAATCAGGAGTTGAAACCAAACCGATAAAGTTGATTTCAGGAAATTCTCCATTTTGCGAAACTTTTTTTACCGACGCTATTGTCCCCAAAAAAAATCTAGTGCATAAATTAAATAAAGGATGGGATGTTGCAAAAAACTTACTCCAACATGAGAGAAAAATGCTCGCCAGCATGGGGCTTGGTGGATCGAAAGCTGCTAGTAAAGGTAAAACGGGCTCTGGTTTAGCAACACTTTCTAAAAAGTATGTTGAAGTGAAGGAAGATAAGATTGTTGACGAAGGTTTAAGACAGAAGATTGCAAAATGCGATATGAATGCACATGCGTTTAGTCTTACTTTGAAACGTGCCTCCGAAGAAGCTAAAAATTCTAATCATGGTCCAAGTGCAGCTACTTCAATATTTAAATTGTATGGTTCAGAACACAATAAGCAAAAATATGAAATTATGCTTGAAGCAATGGGAACCCAAGGTTTAGGTTGGGAAGGCGGTGAATTTGGTCCTGAGGAACTCGCGATTACAAGAGAGTGGCTTAGAACTAAGGCCAATTCAATAGAAGGAGGAACTTCAGAAGTTCAGTTGAATGTAATTTCGAAACGTGTTTTAGATTTGCCTCAATAATGTCTCTGGTTTTAAACGAAACTGCATCATTTTTACAAGATCAAACTCAAAAATTTGCTAGGGAAAAAACTCCCACTTCGCATTTTAGATCAATTCGAGATTCTGAGAATCCTGATTGTTTTGACCGTGAAATTTGGAAACAAATGGCTGATCAAGGCTTAACCGGAATATTGATACCCGAAGAATTCGGAGGGTCAAATTTTGGATTATCTGGAATAGGTATTGTTCTTCAAGAGCTAGGAAGAACATTAACTCCCTCTCCTCTTCTTGCTACTGCTGTCATAGGAGCAAGTTTTGTTTCTAAACTGGGAACGGAAGAGCAGAAAAAAAAATATCTTCCTGAAATTGTTAAAGGAAATATAACCTGTTGTTTTGCACTTGAAGAAGGACCTAGACATAATCCAATTGTTTCCGAAACTAATGCTGAAAAAAAAGGAAATAAATTCATTATTAACGGGAAAAAAACATTTGTAATAGATGGAGGGTTTGCTGATCTAATTATAATTGCAGCCAAAACCAAGAATGGCGTGACTCTTTTTACCGCCGACAGAGAGTCAAATGGCATCGAGATTAATCAAACAAAAATGGTTGATAGCAGAAATGCTGCAAATATAACCTTTAAAAACCTAGAAATTAACTCTGATGCTATCTTAGGGGAGTTAGATTCAGCTCAAGACATAATTAATGAAGTTTTGGATATTTCCAGGGCCGTATTAGCTGCTGAAATGCTTGGTGGAGCACTAGAGGCATTTGAAATTACTTTGAACTATCTCAAAGAAAGAGAACAATTCGGTGTAAAAATTGGATCTTTCCAAGCTTTGCAACACAGAGCTGCGAATATGTTCACAGAATTAGAACTTTGTAAATCCTGCGTTCTTGAAAGCCTTTCAGCGTTTGAAGAAAAATCCAATGACATTCAAAGACTTGTTAGTTTATCGAAAGCAAAAGTTGGTGAAACCTTCCATCTCGTATCTAATGAAGGCGTTCAGATGCATGGCGGTGTTGGTGTAACAGATGAATATGATATTGGCTTATATCTCAAAAGAGCTAGAGTTGCAGAACAAACATTTGGAAATTCTGAATTTCACAGAAACAGATACGCAGAAATAACCGGCTATTAGATTATGGCCTCTAACGGTATTACAAAACTGCTTAAAGTCATGCGGCAGCTCAGAGATCCAAAAGATGGATGCGAATGGGATAAGTTACAAACTCATGAATCTCTAATACCTTTCCTTGAAGAAGAATCTCAAGAAGTCATAGAAGCCATAAAGAATAACGATCCGGAAAATCTCAAAGATGAGCTTGGAGATTTATTGTTACAAATTATATTTCATTCTCAAATAGCTGAAGAAAATAAATTTTTTAAATTTGATGACGTTGTAAAATCGATTTCAGAGAAACTTATTCGAAGACACCCCTATGTCTTTGATCAAAAACAAAAACATACTGCTGAACAGCAAGCTGCTATGTGGAGAGAAATTAAGGAGAAAGAAAAAAATGGCTAGTGCTAGAGAGTTTGTTGTTGGTTGTACAAGCTTTTCCATTTTATTGGTTAACACTTTTTTGTTAGCTCTTTTAATGATTCCCCTTGGGATAATTAAATTTTTAATTCCAATTAAAGCTTTAAGAGTTTCATTCACTAAAATAATAATAAAAATTGGAGAAGCATGGATTTCAATTAACTCGCTATGGGTAAAAAATCTTTTGAATCCTAATATTGAAATCATCGGTTTTGAAAGTCTAAATAAAAACGAATGGTATTTGACGACATCCAATCACCAGAGCTGGGCTGATATTTTTGTTGTTCAAGAATTAACTAATAAGAAGATTCCCATGTTGAAGTTTTTCATGAAGCATGTTCTAGTTTACGTTCCGGTCATCGGAATTTGCTGGTGGGCTTTGGATATGCCGTTTCTTAAACGTTACACAAAAGAACAGATTAAAAAAAATCCCCAACTTCAAGGCCGCGACTTCAGGGAAATGAGAAAATCTCTAAATCACTATTCTCTTCATCCTGTTTCAGTTTTTAGTTATGCCGAAGGAACTAGGTTCACTAAAGAAAAACATACCAAACAAAACAGTCCTTTTAAAAATTTACTCAAACCTAAAGAAGGTGGAATGGCTCTTGCGTTGTCAGTTATACCGAGTATTAATTTTTTAATAGATATAACAATAATTTATGAGAGCCCTAAAAGAAGTTTTTGGGATTACTTATGTGGTAGGCTAAAAAATATAAAGGTTTTTGTAAAAAAAAGGCATATTCCTGAAATTTTTTTAAATGAAATGTTAGCTGAAGATGATATTTTAAGGATGAAATTTAAGGAATGGATCAATGAAATTTGGAAAGAAAAAGATGAAATGATTTCATCAACAAATTTTAATTAAATTAGAATATGAAGAGATTTTCTTTTATTTGTATAACTGTCTTCGCATTATTTACTTTTAGTGAAGAATATAAATTCCCTTTATCTGATGATAAAAAGAATTTTTACGCGAATGTTTATGACGAAGCCAAATTTATTTTAAACAAAAATCACTTCAACAAAGAAATAGCTTTAATAAATTCTGAAGTACTCAAAGAATATATCAATACGATCGACAGTCAGAAAACTATATTTACTAAAAATGAATTTAATTCTTTTTCTTTAAAACCCACATTAAATTCCAATGATGAAATTGAACTAGCTTTTTTACTTTTCAACCACTACAAAGAAAGATCATTTAGTTTTTTTGAAACACAAAAGAAATTTATCAACGATATAAAAGATGAAGATGACCTCAATAACGCAGAATTTATATTCAAGGACAGAGAAAATGTTGAAAGATTTCGATCTTATTCCCAGATTCAAAATTACCAAAATAAATTGATTCTAAGTGAATTCATCTCGGTGTACCTAAAAGAAGAAGACATAAAAAAAACAAAAGCCAAGCTTATAAAACGAATTAGTAATAGAGAAAAAAGTTTAAGAAGAATATCTATGGATGAAGTATTTAGTTTATATCTAAATTCTTACACTAGTTTTTTTGATCCACATACAAATTATTTAACTCCAACTAATCAAGAAGATTGGGAGATAAATTTAAAAGCTTCTTTAGAGGGTATTGGAGCAATTCTATCTTCTGAAGAAGGTATTACTAAAATTATTAGATTAGTACCTGGCGGACCAGCTCAAAAATCTGGATTATTAAAAGTAACAGATAAAATTGTTGGAGTTGCTTCTTCTGTGAATGAAGAAATTACCGACGTAAGAGATTGGAGAATTGACGAGGTCGTGAAATTAATCAGGGGGCCAAAATCAACAGTGGTTAAATTAGAAATTCTTCCTGCTGCGTCAGACAATGAAGATTTAGGAAAAATAATTGAAATTACAAGAGATATTGTAAAACTTGAAGATGCTGCAGCGCAAAAAAAGGAAATAGAAATTAAAAGAAGCTCGAGAAACTACAAAATTGGAGTCATTGAACTTCCTACGTTTTATATGGATTTTGAAGCCTATAATAAAAATAGATTTGATTACAAAAGTAGTTCCAGAGACGTAAAAAAAATTCTTCGTGAATTAGACGAATCGAATATTGACGGCTTGGTTTTAGACCTTAGGGGCAACGGAGGAGGATTTCTATTTGAAGCCTATTCCTTAGCAAAACTTTTTATTGGGAGAGGCAACGTTGTACAGGTGATGGAAGCAAATGGCTCCCTTCAGTCTTTAGGACATAGCATGGGTAGACAGAATTATTCTGGTCCAATAGTTATATTAGTAGACAAATTGAGTGCTTCTGCTTCTGAAATTTTAGCTGGAGTTATTCAAGACTACGATAGAGGATTGGTAGTGGGCAGTCAGACATTTGGAAAAGGAACCGTCCAACGAATGGTTGAACTTTCCCACGGGCATATAAAATTTACTGAGCAAAAGTACTATAGGGTTTCTGGTGAGAGTACTCAGAACAAAGGTGTTGAACCAGACATAAATTTACCTTTAGTCTTTAACGATGATGAAATTGGTGAGAGATCTTATGAAAATTCTTTACCTTATAATTATATTGATCCAATCTTCTATAGGTCTTTTGAGGAAATTCAAAATTTAGACTTAATTAGAACCACATCGTCAAATAGAACTGAGGCAAACGAAATGAAAATTTACCTAGAAGCGCAAAAAGACTTTTATAAAAATGAAAAAAAGCTAAATCAGATTCCCTTGAGTCTTGAACAAAGAAAAATTCTTAAATTTAAAAGAGAAGAATCAATCTTAAGTATGGAGAACCGATTGAGAGTTTCGCTAAAGTTAATGCCTTTTGAAACATATGATGATTTTGTGAATTCTGATCCGGAAGAAATCTCTGATTTGAGGGAAGAAATTGTTCTAAAAGAAGCAGCTGAAATATTAGTGGACTCCTTAATATTGAACCAAAACCCCTCTAGACTAAGTTATATATTATCGCCTCAATGAAAATATTTTCCTTCAACGTAAATGGTATTAGGGCTAGATATCATCAGTTAGAAAAATTAATCTCCATTCATAGTCCAGAAGTATTTTGTCTGCAAGAAACGAAAGTTCATAATGATGATTTTCCTCACGAAGAAATAGATAAGCTTGGTTACCATAAAATTATTAACGGTCAAAAAGGTCACTATGGAGTAGCAACTTTTTATAAAGATAATTTGATCTCATCAAGCCTTGGTTTTGAAACAGATACCAATGAAGCACAATGTCGATTGATAACTTCAGAACATAATTTTAATAAAACTAAAGTACATATAATCAATGGCTATTTCCCTCAAGGTGATAACAGAGACCACCCAACTAAATTCCCATACAAAGAAAAGTTTTTTAAAGATTTGATGAAACATTTAGATAAAAATTTCAGTAAAAATGACAATATTATTATCCTAGGCGATTTAAATATATCTCCTGAGGATATCGATATTGGGATAGGAGAAGAAAACAGGAAAAGATGGCTAACTTCAGGTAAATGTAGTTTTCTTCCAGAAGAGAGAGAATGGTTAAAAAAAATCAAAGATTGGGGATTTCAAGATTCCTATAGAAAATTTTATCCTGAAACTAATGATAAATTTAGCTGGTTTGATTATAGAAGTAGAGGCTTTGATGATTCTCCTAAGAGAGGTTTAAGGATTGATCACCTTTGGGTTACCAAAGATTTATACGATATTGCTCAGAGCTCTGGTATCGACTATGAAATAAGAGGAATGGAAAAACCATCTGACCACGCACCAGTTTGGACTGAATTTAACTTTTAGACCTTTTTTCTCTAAAGAAGTCTGTAAGTAAAAGACTCGCCTCTTCCGCCAGCACTCCCGATGTAATTTTGAATTTATGATTCAATGAGGACGAATTTGAAAGATCGTAATAAGCTTTTGAAGCGCCAGCCTTGGGGTCGTCAGCTCCAAAAATAAGTCTATTTAATCTAGAATGGATGCAAGCACCAAAACACATAAGACATGGCTCAATAGTGACATAAAGATTGCATCCATTAAGTCGATAGTTATTTAAATACGACGAGGCTTCTCTTAGGGCAATTATCTCTGCATGCGCTGTAGGATCAGAATTTCTAACGCTTTGATTAAATCCTCTGCCGATAATTTTATTTTCATAGGTTACCACAGCTCCTATAGGGACTTCTCCCGACAAAAGCCCTTCTTTGGCCATGTTCATTGCCTCAGTCATAAAGAAAATATCATTTGTTGATGAAATCATTGATTAGTCTATAAGTTTTTCTTCCGAAATATCATTAGCATCGTCCTCAAAAATTAAGTCTTTAACCGAATTTAATCTATCGACATACAAGTAGCCGAATAAATGATCTAATTCGTGTTGAAAAACTGTAGCTAGAAAATCTTCAACTATTATTTCATTTTGAATTGCTTCTTCATCTAAATAAGTTATTCTTAATTTTCTAGGTCTCTCAACAAACCCCCTCAAACCAGGAACGCTAAGACAGCCCTCCCAGAAACCCTGCTTTGTTTTATCTAATATTTCTAATGAAGGATTAATAATTACAAATTCATCTGAATCTTCTTGAATTTCGTATCTTTTAGATTCACTATCCAATTTAATTACAGCTACTTGTTTTAAGATTCCAATTTGAGGAGCTGCCAATCCTATTCCGCCGGCTTCTGCCATAATATTCCACATTTTTTTTATTAATTTCTTTGTATCTTTAGATAAAATTTCTTTCTTTAGAAGAGGTTTGGAAACTTCTCTAAGCAAGGGATTACCCATTTTTAATATGGCTTTATGACCGATCATTCAAGATACTTAAGTTTTTTAGCTTTTCTGAGAAAGCAAAAGTTATCAAAAAAATACAGAACATACTTACCGTAACTATTAATTTTTGAGCAATGACATTAGGGATTAAATCATCTTTATTTTCAATAGGATTCCCACCAATATTTAAATAGATCACATATAAAAAGGTAGAGATAGTAAAAAAAGAAATAATGTATAGATAATTTTTTGAAACTCCACTTCTACCTAAAACTAATAATAAAAATAAAGATGCAGGAATCATTAAACGAAATGAGTTTTTGGCAAAGAAAACATGCTCATCGAAATAAAGATCATATGGTGTAAATCCTACAGCTGCAAAAAAAATTGAACCAACAAAAAATAAAATAGCTCCTATAAAAGACAAAATATAATTTAAATTATCGTCTTTGAAAATTTCAGGGATTATTAAAAAGGCCAAGCCAGCAAGAGAAAAAATAGACAAAGAAAGAGCAAAAAAAGTTGAAGATAAGAAATTTACTTCACCTGAATGAGATTTATATCCTCCCAAATCACTTAAAAAATTATTTATAAAGGAATATCCTATTTGAGAAGAATCATGAATGTTACCTCCGGGGTAAAAGTACATGGAAACTAATAATCCAACTAGAAAAAATACAGATGAATACCTTATTAAATTTATGGCTAGTATGATTTTCATTTTCTTAAATGATAGCAAAGATAAATTAGTTATAATCTAAAAGTTAATCATGAAAAAACTACTTTCTTCTTTTGAAGAGCTTTCTAAATTAAAACCCTCAAATTCTATTGAATCTTCTTATTCTGATCAATTCATAAAATTTGAATCACGAAATGTAATTTATTCAAATGAGGTAAAAGCGCTTTTTAATAAAATTGACATAGAGGTAGATGTCGATGGATCCATTAAAGAACTTATTTCTGGAAGTTTCATAAACAAATCTGAAAATAAAGCGGCTTCACATCCAAAACTTAGAAATAATTCTGAAGAGTTCTTAAAAACTGATTTTCCAAAAATAATAAAACTTAAACACGAATTAATAGCAAATAATAAGAAAAATATAGTGGTTCTAGGAATTGGAGGTTCTTATGAAGGACCAAATCTTCTACTTGAAGCTTTAAAAAATTTTTCAAATGAGATCTTTAATTTTTATTTCATAAATGGTTCTGATGAGAAAGAGTTTCATGAAGTAATAAACGGCTTGCTAGCGAGCGAAACTAATTTCATTGTTTCATCAAAATCTCTGAACACTCAAGAAACTTTAGAAAGTTTAAAACACGCAAAAAAATGGCTTAAAGAAAACTCTGACGAGGAATCTTTAAAATCAAATATTGTCGTCTTAACTGCAAATGAAAAGAAAGCTAAAACTCTCTTCAAAGAAAAAAATATTTTTTTAATCGATGATGAAATTGGAGGGAGATACTCTGTTTGGAGCAATATTTCGATTCCCGCAATTTTAGATCTTGAAGAAAACTATATTAAATTTCTTGAAGGAGGCAATGAAGTCGATAAATTAATAACATCTGATAAATCTTTTAAAGAATTTATTAAAGATCTAAGTTACAAAGACATATGGGAAAATAATTTTCTTAACTTCAATAACAGAATTTTACTATCTTATTCTTGGCCGCTTAGGTCTTTTCCTAATTACGCACAACAACTTGAAATGGAATCCCTTGGAAAACCAGCGAATCCAAAATCTATTTTTAAAAAAACTAGTCAAACTATATTTGGGGGTTTTGGGCCTAAAGCACAACATTCTTATTTTCAACAATTACATCAGGGAACAGAAAACTATAGTATTGATTTGTTTTCTACCAGTAAAGACCGAATTGATGAAAAACTTATATCAAAGCAATTACAGGCTCAATTAACTCTTTTTAAAAACTGTCCAGAGGAATTAAAGGGCTCAAAAGAGGAGGTAAAAGCTAATGTAAACTTTAACCACTTCGAATTAGCCAAAATTGATCCTTTTCATTTAGGTTACTTAATAGCCTTATGGGAATATAGAACTTTTATAACGGCTAAGATATTGGAAATAAATCCATTTGATCAATTTGGCGTAGAGGCAGGAAAAAAGCTTACTGAAAAACTTTAATTAACTTCCAGTTGTTGTTGCTTTTACAAAAGCGGGTCTAGCTTTAATTCTTTCAACGTAACCCTTCAAGTTTGGCATTTCATCGGTTACACAACCTAAATCTGAAAGTTTTGTGCAACAATGACCTGTCATAAACTCTACACCAGAAAAATCACCAATCAGGTATTCTTTACCTTCGAGAGCAATTTCTATGGCCTGTAATGATTTTGTAGCAAGTCTTTGAGCTTGGCCGAGAACTGTTTCATCTCTTCTTTCAGGCGGCAAAAGAATTGTATGAACAACGATAGTATTCATTGGTTGAGCAATCATGCCCTCACAAAAGTGAAACCATTGTAAATAGTAAGGAAATTCAGAAGAATCTGTGCTTGGTTTTAGGCCACCATTCTTATGTTTTTCCAATACATAATCAATAATTGCACCTGACTCGTAAATGCTTATATCACCATCTTCAAGAACTGGAATCCTTCCTAATGGGTGACGTTTTCTGTGCTCTTCAGATTTCAAAGCCTCTGGATGAAATGGCATGAGGTTTAGTTCGTAAGGTAACTCAAGTTCTTCTAAGAGCCACAAAATCCTTTCTGCTCTTGACGCGGGTGCAAAGTGAAGTTTTAGCATTTTTCTCTCCAGTAAATTTAAAACTACTTTAATACATTGTTCAAAAGTTTCCAACGGATAATAGAAATTGAGTGATTTGCACTAACTTAAGTCAAAAATTCTATATTCAAATAATTACAAGTTCTAATCGTGCTAATTTTTATTGTTTAACATATCCTTACGAAAAATTATATTCAATCATTCATATTATTTTTTAAGGTATATCCAGTGTTTGCTGTTAGCTTTTTTATGGGCGGATATTTCATCGGATTAGTTTATTTTTAGAAATTTCTCAACCTCCCTTAAAACAGAATAAAATATTTAGCTATTTAAATAGACATATAGCTCTAACTTCTATGCTTTCACGAGGAGAAACATTTTTTCTCAATGAAGACTCATCAAATGCACTATGTAAAGTAGGCAAGAAAGGTTTCTCAAGAGAATCAAAAGTTTTAAACATTAATACTTCGTCTTTCTTCATCTCAGGATAGTAATACCATTGATGCTGATCGTTAAAACTTGATTGGTAAATCTCAACTGTAAATCCTTCTTCGCCATCTAAATAATTGTAAAGATCCGTAGGTATTAGCTCCTGTTCAGATACAGTAGATGAATCACAAACAGCAAAAGGAGCATCGAGTCCATCTTTATCAAATCTTCTCCAAAGATTAAATACAGAAATTTTTGACGGTTTGAAAGTTACATTCTCAATTATAGGTTTCACAGTTTGGCTAAAATTTGGCGTGAAGTCGTTGTGAACCAGCCTATGCGCGCCAAGCCTTTTTCCATTCTGCGCCTCTAATTCGTTTCTTGTGATGTGAGACACTATATAAACTTCATCCGCATTGGTTTCTTTTTTTGCCAATTCTTGCATTTCTAGGTAATAAGCTGAAGCAACAGATTGGTCGTCATAGAAATCTTCTACGGAAGATTTATGATTGAGTAATTTAAATCCTTCTCTCTTGAAAGAGGTTGCTTTTGATCTTGCGTTAATTACTTCTCTTTCAAAGCTTTTATGATCAGGTCTTTGTGGATCAGGTTCTGCTAGCCCAAAAATTGGTTTTGACTCCCCTTTTTTCAAGGGCTTTCTATAGAAAAAATCTGCTTTTACTGAATTCATTGTAAAATTATCTCATATTTTATTAAGTAGTTAGTCAAAATGAACAAATCAAAACTTTTATGAATTTAATATATTTTAAAAAAAGTATTTTATTCCTCATTATATTCTCTGGTAATTTATTTTGTCTCCAACCAGAAATTAAAGGCATTGATTCATTCAAACCAAAAAATATTCTCATGGTTGGTAATAGTTTTATTTATTTTAATAATGGTATGCACAACCCTTTAGAAGCTCTTGTTAAAAAAGATTTAGAATTAGAAAAAAATTTTAAAATTAGAAAAATTACAATCAGCGGAGCATCCTTATCTTGGCATGAAATAAAATCTTACGTAAGTAACCCCAATATAGGTTCTTTTACTTTTGACAACGAAAATAATTTAATTAATCTTTCTGTGGAACCTTTCGACGTTTTGATAATGCATGATTGTAGTAGGTGCCCAATTAACAAAAAAAATGATTTTCATAGAATGATTAAAAAGCATTCTAATGATTTGAAAGAAGTTGGAATTGAGCCTGTTCTTATGATGACTTGGCCTTACAAAGATGAACCAAAAATGATTGAAGCACTCTCTAATGAATACATAAAAGCCGCTAATGAAAATCAAATACTTGTTATACCTGTCGGGCTCGCTTTTGCAAAAGCAAATGAAAAGTTTTCAAAAATAAATCTTTACACCTCTGATAATAGACACCCCAGTAAGGCTGGGACATATTTGGGAGCATGTGTTATTTTTTCAGCACTGTATAAAAAATCTCCCGAAAATAATCCTTACCATTTTGGTCTTGAACCAGAGATTGCAAAAAACTTACAAAAACTTGCTTGGGAAGTTACTGAAAAATTTTACAAATAGTTTTTTTGGAGGAAGTTAGTTAGTTAGTTAGAATTTTCCTTAAAACTGGTAAATAACCTTTGGAAATTTCCATTTCTCTTATAAAACCCTTTCTCGCAAGGAATCTATGGGCTTTAGGCAAGTTGTACCAAGGACAGAAAGTAAATAAATGATGTTCAATATGATAATTGACGTTTAAAGGGGCTAAAAAATATCTCAAGTACCATGGTACTAAGGTAGTTCTTGTAAAAGTGAAGTCATCACTTCCTTTAAGACCAGAATGCTCAGTAATACTTCTTATCCTGTAAAACAAACTAAAAAAAGTTAACATCGGAACCCACCACAAAAACAAATAGAGCCAGCCATATCCAAAAATAAATAAGATCCCAAAAATTGCTAAGTTAGTTAAAAAGAAGCCTTTTAGTTTAGATACAAATCTCGAGAAGCTTTTAAAAATAGAGTCTTCATTGCCCCATGCTGACAATAAAGCAGCAGAATATCTTCTAAAGCCAGCGACTCCAGTCAAATCCCGAATGAATTTTCTTGCCAAACTTTTCCAAGAAGTTGGAAAAGCAGCCGTTAGGCTTAAATCTGGGTCCTTTTCCGTATCTGTAAATTTATGATGTTGTGAGTGTACTTTTCTATAAGGGATCGTATCAGTCATTACTGGGTAAGCGCATAACCATTGTGACGCTAAGTCATTTAATTTTCTATTTTTAAAAATCAAGCCGTGAGCACCATCGTGCATAAATACGACCATCTGAAACTGTTTGGCAGCTATGATAATTGCTGAAATAAAAAAGGTAATTAGATTTGGGAATAAAATATATAAAATAAATGCAAGAATCACCTGACTCCACATAGAAAAAAGAGTGAAAACATTAATTAAATCTTTTTTTTGCTTCAACTCATTCAATTCAGCGGGATTTAATAGATTTTCTGAGAACATTAGATATTTTAATTTGTTTTAAAGATTTTTAAACTTTTACTCCAGCTTTTGTTAATTCTCTCTTTAAATTACCCGTTAAAAGTAGATAAACCATATGATGATCACCTCTTAAAGACCAAAGAGGATAAGAGAAAGTTGCAGGTTTATTTTTTTCATAAAAAAAATGTCCAATCCAAGCTGGACCGTATCCTGCAAGAAGAATCAAAGGGAGCAATAAAAAATTTTGTGAGAAGATTAGTGTCAAAAAAAGTGCCTGATAGCCTATTGTTCCAAAGTAATGGAGCATGCGAGTACTTTTTCTACTATGTTCTCTCAAATAAAAAGGAAAGAAATCTTTGTAGTTTTGATATCTTTTATTATTTTCCACACTTGATTATATCAATTTTTTTAGTTCATCATCCATGGTTCAAGATTAGATTGATCGCCCATTTAGCTATTTTAGGATTTTTTTCTACGTCTAAGATAAATTCCTGACCAAACCCTTTGTAAGAAACCTTTAAATTTTTTTTGTCATGCCATTTCAACCGATTAAGGAAAATGTTCTTGCTACTTAAAAAGTCGATTGGAAGCTTCCAATTTGACCTTGTCATCTGTGGTTCAGTTAAAATTAAATCTGTATGAGTTTTTTTGAACAAGCCAGATCCATTACAATTAAAAATTTTTTCATCAAAAGACAGTTTTTTTGCACCTATATACAAAGTATTATTTTTATACCTACTGACGTCTTTGTAACCATGTGGATGCAGTAAATTATTTTCTAAAAGAAATTTTTTTATTTTTTTTTCACCTTCAATGATTTTATTTATTTGCAACCATCCAAATATGTGATGAAGGTCCTTTCCATATCTTGAATAATCTTTAAACCAACCAAAAAATAAAAATAAATCTCCAATTTGGATATCCCTATTTTTCAGCTCAGTTTGCGCAGCATTCGCTTGACCAAAAACACCTATTTCTTGATCAAGTCTTGGATCAAAATGACAAAAAGTCTCAGGCAAAACTGAACATTTAATTTTTTTTATGAAATCTTCTCCATTGAATTCATCAAATTTTAAATCTGAGTATCTGTGTGGAGATTTTTCTTTTTGTGGGATTGGTAAAGAAAATATCCTCCCATCGTCTAAAATTGGAGAAGGACCTCCGCCAGCGCTTGAATCAAAGCCTTTACGACTTAAAATTAGCCTCTTCAAAACTTTTTATTAGTTATTGTGGTAGTCGTAAAGAATAGGTATAAACTTTTCGCTTTCTCCTGACTCCTCAATATTGTGTTGCATCCAAGCTTTTAGCATCTCTTCTGAAACTAAAAACTTTGTAATCAACCAAGTAAATAATCTGCCTATGACTGGTATGTTGTTTCCTATGGTCAACTCAGTAAAAAACAAAACGCCCTCAGGGCTATCTTTGTAGGCATGTATTAACTCCCCCCCCTTAAAACCAAACATGCCCAATTGAAAATTGTATTCTTCATTATCGAACCTTGTAATGAGCACGCTCTCATTTATTAAATGGCCCCCAAAAGTTTCTTTTATGTGCATTTTTGAACCCGGCAAAACTCTTCCATCGTCATCTAATAACTTCTTTTTCCAATAAACTTTAATATGGTCGTGAGGGTGCCAAAGATGATACCTTGGAACTTCTTGGCCATTGAAATCTAAACCGTTGTAAGTTGTATTTTCATCAATGTGTTCAAACCACCATCTAAGATGTTTCACAGAAACGCCTTTCATCGGTGAATGATGAATTGTTGCTTTCAATCCACCATTTGATGTCTTCTCAAAAAAAGTTTTAGCAGAGTTAAAAGGCTTCATAGGCCCAAAAAAACCTATTTTTTGTTTGGAATTTTCTATCTCTATGTTTTTCATTTTATCTGGAAGGGTTAAATTTAGGTGTAGTGATCAGATAAGCCCAATAAAATATCCCAAACTGTAAGACCAAACGAAAATATAGCAGATATAAAGGGTAATCAGGAAAACTTTCTGGGGAAAGAGCCATGTAAATATTTGCTGGATAAACCGCAACAATCAACGCTGCTAACCCCCATGCAGCAAATTTTCTTATTCTTGAAATTAAAATCCCAACTCCGCCGAGAATCTCAAAAAATCCGCTTATCAATACCGCTTCTAAGTGAAAAGGGAATCTTGGAGGCATTATATTTAGATAAAACTCGGGGTTAATGAAATGATCAAATCCAACATAAATAAAAATAAAAGAAAAAATTAATAAGGCGAATTTTCGCCAGATACCTTTAGGTAAATCCATTGATTCAGTTAGGAAGTCAATTCCAATATTCTTTTAAAACCTGTAATGTTCGCTTTTGCAATATTTTCCATGGATGGAGGATTCTCGCTGATATCGCCTAGCTCTTTTAAGACTAGATGAGCATCGTCATGGCCTTCTACATTTGTCATATCTTCAATCCAACGCTCAACGTTCTTCAGAGGACTAAAATCATAAAGATTCGTATAACAATCTCGCAATTGACCAATTTCAACATAGGCTGCTAAATCTGCTAATGTCACTTGATCTCCAGTGATAAACCTGTTCTTTTCTAACCAGTTGGTATCTAAAGCATTTAATGAGTCTTTAAAAGACCTTTTAGCATTTCCAATTAAAATTTCAGGAAGATTTAAATCGGTTCTTACCTTTGGAGCAAAATAAGCTAAAGAAGCCTCCTTAACTTTTCGATGATGATAATGAAGAAAATCATCAACTTTTGCACGTTTTTCGTTATCTTTCGGATAAAAGTCGAACCATTCAAATTTATTACATAGGTAACACATAATTGCGTGAGATTCAGAAAGCAAAAAACCTGTGTTTGGATCTTCCAATGCAGGAATTGTTGCGTTTGGAAACTTTTCTAAATAAGTTGGATGACGAGTTCCATTTTCTTTTTTGGATCCTGGCATTGTTAAAACTAATTCAAAAGACATTTTTTTATTCAAAACTAACCATATTAGGGACCTACAAGCTTGAGACATAGGGACGCCATAAATTTTTAAAAGGCTACTCATAATTAATCTAAATCACTGGCATCGTGACGTTCAAGTATTGCATTATCTTTTAATTGATCTGGAGATCTATTGACTCTAGCACCCCTTTTGTAAGCTACACGATCTGAAACTTCAGATGCCCAGCGCACAACATTTTCATAAGAAGCAACATCTAAAAACTCTGCAGCATCATAAATGTTCCTAAGTACTAGAGTGCCATACCAAGGTGAAATAGCAATATCAGCAATAGTGTAGTCGTCTCCACAAATAAATTTCCTCTCCGCTAAATTTTTATCTAACACGTCTAATTGTCTTTTAACTTCCATAGCAAATCTATCGATGGGATATTGAAATTTTTCTGGAGCGTATGCATAAAAATGCCCAAAACCACCTCCAAGGTATGGGGCACTCCCCATCTGCCAAAATAACCAAGACATGCATTCAGCTTTTTTCGATGGATCGGTTGGTAAAAGTTCTCCAAATTTTTCTGCCAAATAAACCAACATTGCACCAGATTCGAAAACTCTAGTATGTGGATTAGTACTTCGATCAAGTAATGCAGGAATTTTTGAGTTTGGGTTAATCTCTACAAAGCCACTTCCAAATTGGTCGCCTTTACCAATATTAATCAAGAAAGCGTCATATTCAGCTCCTTCGTGACCCAAAGCTAGAAGTTCTTCTAACATGACGGTTACCTTTATCCCATTTGGTGTACCTAAAGAGTACAATTGAATTGGATGTTTGCCAACAGGTAATTCTTTCTCGTGTGTTGATCCAGAAATTGGTCTATTTATGTTTGCAAATTTACCGCCATTTTTGCTGTCCCACTTCCAGACTTTTGGTGGAATGTATTGTGAATCTGACATTTTTTCTCCCGATTAAAAAATATAAATTATCTTTTTTTATTATTCATTGCTAGCGAAATCTGATCATAGAAGGATTTAAATCACTTATTTTTTTTACTCCCATTAATTTCATATCTCTTTCGATTTCACTTTTCATATTTCCAAGGGCTTTTTCAACTCCTTCTTGTCCTGCAGCAGCTAGCCCAAATAAATACATTCTTCCCCCTGAGCAAGCTGTTGCGCCCATTGCCAACGCTTTTAATACATGTGTCCCTCTTTGTATACCTCCATCGAGAATCACCTCAATTTCTCCACCCACTTCTTGCAGAATTTCATCAAGTTGATCGAAAGAACTTCTTCCCCCATCAAGTTGTCTTCCCCCATGATTTGAGACCATAATTGCATCAGCCTTCATTTCTACTGCTCTTCTCGCATCCTTTGGACTCATTATGCCTTTGAGACAAAATTTTCTTCCCCAGTTTTCTTTGAGCTTGATAACTTCGTCCCAAGTCATACTCTGATCAAGCATAGTCGTAAAATAATCTCCAACAGATATAGAAATATTTGTTCCTTCCTTTACGTGACTTGATAATTGAGAAAGTTCAAATTTTTCTCTGAATAAATAATTTAAAGCCCAAGCAGGTTTCATGCCGAACTGAAAAATGCTTTTCGGTGTTAATTTTGGAGGCGTAGTAAAACCTGTTCGCAAGTCTCTTTCTCGATTACCCCCAGTGATGGTATCAACTGTTAAGGTTAAAATTTCAAAGTTAGCTTCCTGAGCCAGGGTAATCATTGAATCATTTAAACCTCTGTCCTTATGAAAATAGAACTGAAACATTTTAGGAGTATTGATCAGTTCATCTATATCTTTAAGTTTTACCGTTCCTAAAGATGAAACGCCAAACAAGGTATTGAACTTCTCAGCAGCTTTGGCCACCGCTCTTTCGCCTTGATAATGGAAGAGCCTTTGTAGAGCGGTCGGAGAACAAAAAATTGGTATTCCTAACTCATAACCCATTACTTTCACTGACATGTCAATATTTTCTACGCCGGCAAGCACATTCGGAACTAAATCAACATCCTGAAATGCTTCTGTATTTCTTTTATAGGTTGTCTCATCTTCTGCAGCTCCATCAATGTAGTGATAAATTGGACCTGGCAGTCTTCTTCTTGCCAAGTCTTTTAAATCTTTGAAGTTGTTACAGTTTTTAAGTGATCTAGGCATATTAATTTTAGAAAATCTTATTTAGGCAAAAAAATTCAATCTTTTAAGCATATTTAACTTAGAAGGATGAGATTTAAAGATTTCTCGCAAACTCCTTTACCTTGTTCATATGATTATCGAATTCTTGATTGCTCATATTTGGAAGAACTGAAAAAAATCTTAGATACTTAGTTTTTAGGCCTCCAAGTTGAAAAACTGTCTTCTTTAATCTCCTAAATGGGATGTTTTTAAAAAAAGAAAAATTAAAATAGCTCACCATTGGTCCTCCATAGGTTATCGAAACAATTCCTATTTTATTTTTCATAGCACCTGGGACTGGATAACCATAGTTTTTAAAGAATTTGTTATCCGGTAGAATTGATTTGTACGAAAAAAACCACGTTGGATGCAAAACCCAGTCTATCCAATTCTCAATGATTACGTTCATTCTCAAATTATGACAGGCTCCCATCAAAAACATTGCATCTGATTTTTCTAACCTTTCCCTGTAATCTATTACTAATTTTGGTGGAGGATTTATATCGCTTCGATAAAAAGGCAATTGCTCTTTCTCATCATATAAATTGATTAAGTCTATTTCATGTCCATTTTTTTTTGCTTCTTCAATAAAAGTATCTCTTACGGCAGCATTAAATGAGTTAGAGGTATTAAAATGACCAAAAATTAAGCAAATTTTCATAAATTTTTATATTTCATTTAATTTTAAAAAAGATTTTATCTTTCTAACGAATTTTTGAGCAATTTTTATTCGTTTCCATAAATGGTGTTATGTGTATTGTTAACTCGAACAAAGGTTGTGCATTTAGAAAGTGTTTTGAGACGATTTGCACCTACATAAGTACATGCAGATCTGATTCCACTTAAGATATCTTTGATTGTATTGTCCGCTTTGCCTCGATATTGAACTTCAACTGTTTTGCCTTCTACCCCACGGTATTCATTATGATTGTGATGTTTATCCATTGCAGATTCAGAGGCCATTCCATAAAATTTCATTAATCCATTTTCTACTTCACCTTCACATTCATCATGTCCAGCAAGCATTCCGCCTATCATCACAAAATCAGCGCCGCCAGCAAATGCTTTGACAATGTCACCAGAATTTACACAACCTCCATCAGCAATGATGTGTGCTCCGAGGCCATGAGCAGCATCGGCGCATTCTATTACTGCGCTTAGCTGAGGATAGCCAATTCCAGTTTTTATTCTCGTGGTACATACAGATCCTGGACCAATACCTACTTTTACTATATCTGCTCCTGCAAGTATTAATTCTTGAGTCATATCTGCAGTAACAACATTACCTGCAGCTATAGTTGCTTTTGGACATTTTTCTCTTAATTTTTTTACTGCATCTACGAATCGTATGGTGTAGCCATTTGCAACGTCCAAGCCTATAAAACCAGTTGAGGTTTTAGAGAGGCTAGAAATATCTTCAATGCCTCCAAACCAACAGATATTACTTTTTCCCTTTTTAAACTTCTCTGTTTCTTTTTTAAGATATTGTTTGGCGGGACAAGTGATTAGATTATATCTAGATAGGACTTTATGCATTGCAGGGGTTCCAACTGTATCCATATTTGCAGACATAATAGGTATTCCTGTCCACTTCTTTTTACTCCATAAAAACTGATGTGTTCTCTCTAGATTGACTTCTCCCCGAGAGCTCATAGTTGACCTTTTTGGTCTTATGAGCACATCTGAATAATCAAGTTTTATGTCTTCATTTAATAACAATTAAAGCCTCTGGATCAGATGTAATCTTAAATCATTCACAAGTCCATTAAAATATTTTTTTGTGTATAGTATAAATACCTAAGAAGTCTTGTATTTGTTGTGATTACTTTAGAAAAGAAAAATCATGTTTACCTTTTGAAAATGAATGCTGGCGAAAATCGCTGGAATACCTCATTTGTAAGAGAATTTTCAGATGCTTTGGATGAAGTTGAATTGGATGATGGTCCTGGAGCATTAGTTACCTCTTCTACGGATGAAAAGTTTTTTTCAAACGGGTTGGATCTAGATTGGGTTAAAAATCCAGAGAAATATCCTCAAAGCGGAGACAGAGAAGTTTTCAGTGAAGAATTCATGTATCTCATGGGCAGAATGATTACTCTGCCAGTTCCAACTATATGTGCAATCAATGGTCACGCTTTTGGAGCTGGTTTCATGCTTAGTTTATCGCATGATGTAAGAGTAATGAGAGAAGATAGAGGTTTTATTTGTGCCAATGAGATTCAATTAGGAATGAAAATACCTAGACCAGAATTAGCTTTATTCCGACATAAAATTCCAGCTAATTCTTTTTTCGAAACAGTGCAGTTATCCAAACGATGGACTGGTCCTGACGCACTAAATGCTGGAATTGTTCAAGCAGTGGGAAGTATTGATGAATTACAAGAAATGGCTTTGCGAAAAGCAGTAGAATTAGCTCCTTTAGCAGCTGACCGAAAAAATTTTGGAGCTCATAAAGAAATGCTTTATGGAGAGAATGCCGCAATCAATTTAAATCATGGCCCAGCCCATATGCTTAAAAATTCCAAAGAATTTGACGTATGAATTTAAAACTTAATAATTCTCATTCAATTTAATGTACGAAAAAGAATTCGAGCTTTCAAAAAATAGTTTTTTTGGTCATCCAATAGGTTTAAGAACTTTATTCTTTACAGAACTTTGGGAGCGCATGTCTTATTATGGAATGCGCGGATTGTTAGTTCTTTACATGACTATTGGCGTAATTGGGAATCCAGGATTAGGATGGTCGAATTTAGAAGCCAATGCAATTTACGGGATTTATGCGGGAATGGTTTATTTCTTAGCGTTACCTGGCGGTTGGCTTGCGGATAACCTACTAGGCTATCAAAAAGCTGTCCTTTATGGAGCATTGATTATAATGCTCGGACACTTCACTTTAGCTATTCCTTTGGAACAAACTTTTATCTTAGGCTTGGCTTTTGTAGCCATCGGTACCGGGTTATTGAAACCAAATATTTCATCGATCGTTGGTCAACTATACTCTGATCTAGACGAGCGAAGAGATTCTGGTTTCACAGTATTTTACATGTCCATAAATATTGGAAGTATGCTAGGTTTTGCTATTTGTGGTTATTTGGGAGAGCGTATTGGTTGGCATTGGGGTTTTGGAGCAGCAGGTGTTGGTATGTTATTTGGAGTAATGCAATTTATTTATTTCAAGAAAAATTTAGGTGACGCAGGTTTGTATCCCAATGAAATGTCTGAGAGTAAAAGAAACACTTTTAAATTTTGGTCTATTATTTCAATAATTTTTTTCTCTGCTGTAGTTATAACCGGAATGCTTGGATTATGGAGTATAGATCCAGTTTTTTTTGCTGAACGTTTTAGAGATTTTCTAGTGACTGTTTCTTTTATTTACTTTGGTTACTTATTTTTCTTTGCAGGTTTAACAAGTTTTGAGAAGAAAAACGTTTTGATGCTTCTATTATTGTTTGTTGGTGCCGCAGCTTTTTGGTCAGGATTTGATCAATCCGCTGGTTCTTTGTCTATTTTCACTAGAGATTATGTGAATCTTAACTTCGGAGCATTTCAAGCACCAGTAAGTTGGACCCAATTTCTAAATCCACTTTTTGTGGTTATGTTTGCTCCTTTTTTTGCTTATCTTTGGATTATCCTTGGCAAAAAAAACCTTAATCCAAACACTCCAATCAAATTTGCTATTGGTTTAATTTTTATGGGTTTAGGCTTTATTGTGATGCTTTATGCAGTAGAGTACGCCATGGTTTCAGCCCCTGTCGGAGTTCAATGGTTGCTTTTAACTTATTTGTTGCATACTTTTGGAGAATTGACATTATCGCCTGTAGGACTATCGGCTTTTTCTAGATATTCACCAAAAAGATATCTTGGCCAAATGATGGGGCTATGGTTTTTAGCTTCCTCCTTAGGTGGAGTATTAGCCGGATTATTTGGTGGAGAAGCCACAGAATCTGGTTTGAGCAGTATGACACCAATTTTTACTGAACTTATTTATTACTATCTGATTTTGGCAGCAGTTTTGGTGGGTTTATCTTTTTTTGTAAAAGGTAAGATCAGTTCTTCATAGCCAAGTTTTCTATTTTTGGAGCGGTTGGTGTATTTAAAAAAGTGATTGCCCAATGCAAGATTATTAGTAGAGCTAAATCTTCTGTTGATTCCAATACTCTGCTAAAAGCCATTCCACCAAGAAAAGCCAAAATACAAGCTCTAATCTTCCAACGCAAAGTAAAGTAATGAATACTTGCGAAAAATATGTTGCTCAAAAAAACATAAAACCAAAACAATTCGGTTCCGAAAACTTCTGTCGCTATTAATGGTATCGACAATCTAAAGGCAATTTCTTCAACTAAAGAAATAATAAATAAATAAATTATCCAAAATATTTGTCGAAGATTTAAATCCCTATTTGTACTTTTTAAAAAAATAAGAATCATTATGCCCACGCAAAAACTCCAAAAAAAATATTTATTGGGCGCAATAAACAAATTAGATAATGAAGAAAATAAAACTGAAGGGATGAAAGGAACGCATATGCAGATAACAGCAATTAAAGACATGGTCAAACCATGTCTTAAAAGTACCTGACGAAATTTTGAAATGTATATTTCTGAATTCAAGCTCCCTCTTTGAAGCCGCCCTTCTTTAATCACGTATTATTCTTTATAGAGAGATGCGAAAAAGTGATCGTTCCAGTTCACCTGAAATATACAAATAGTCGTCTTTAATGGCTAGGCCGTTAAATACCATTGAAGGGGGTTGGAATTCTGATTGAGCTGGGCTTCCTGACATTACTTTAGTAATTACCGAGGTTTTTCCATCTTGATATTTTTTTATTTCTCCAGTATTACCTTCAAAAATATAAATTGCATCATCTTTGATAGCGATACCTTCAGGAGAATTTAAACCTTTAACCAAAATTTCTTTGTTTCCATTTTTTGAAATCTTAACTATTTCTCCTTTTGATCTATCTGAAACCAAAAGATCTTCCTTATAATTTATTACATGCGTTGGAGCAGAGAACCCGTCAGCCAATATCTCCCCTTTTCCTGTAGAAAAATCATAAAGAGTTATTGATCCATTTCCTTGAAGAGCAACTGCAACTAATTCTCCATATTTTGTTGCCGACACAGGTATGTTGAGGCCTTCCAGGCTTTTTAATATTTCACCTGTATTAGGATTCATTATTTTTACGTGATTATCCAACCAGCTCGATAGAATTATATTTTCATTAAAATTAGACACAGATGTATTTGCTCCGTGAGGAGAAATTCGAAATACGTTCTTATAGTTCCAAGACTCAGATCCATCATCTAAGCTATACGCCTTTACAGATTGTATGTCTGCTACAACTATGTTGTTACCTAAGATTGTCAATCCTCCTGCATGCGAAATTCCTCCGGGTAAAATTTCTTCATTTGCTTCTGGAGAGACTTTCAACACACTTCCCTCTGAGTAACTTGAAACATAAATTTCGTCTTGATTATTTATGGCCAAATTATCTAATCCTAATTCTATATAGGCAAAATCAGACTTTAATCCATCAACTACTTTAACCACTTTGCCGGCACCAGTATCTAAAACAAAAAGCTCGCCTTTAGAATTGAAGTTTACAGCCGCAGGAACATTCAGTCCTTCTACTTCTTTTCGTATATCTCCTGTATCAACGTCAACACTTACTACTTCGTTATTGAACCACCTTGGTCCATAAAGCCTTCCATCTGGTCCCCAATCCATACCGTTTAGGCCACAGAATTCGTCTATCTCTTCAAAAATAACTCTCGGCGCTTCGTCTCCAGAAGGATCCATCTCAAAAAGCCCATTATCAAAGAAACATTGCGCAACGAATAATCTGTCGTCATCAGAAAATGTAATTGGGTTAACTCCTGGTCCAGGATTACCTGAAAACACCTTATTTCCATTGACATCAAATCCTGAAACTTCTCCTGTAAGAATAGATGTCCAATAAAATTCCCCTTTTGAATTGAAAGCAACATCATCAGGTCCAATAACTCCATCTGATAAACCGAATCTTTTAAGAATAACCTTACTTTCTGTGTCGATGACTGATATGTCAGATCCTATGACTGAAGCAGCATATAAATAACCATCAGGCCCAAAATGCATTCCATTAACACCAGCAATTTGAGCGCCTGAAACAAATAGTTCTAATCCATATTCTTCTGAAGATCCACAGCTTATTAAAAAAGAGACAAATAGTATTTTTAATAAACGTTTAAACATTTTCAATTATTAACTTTCTATTTCTAAATAATAACAAAAGTTTTCGAATAAGTTCTACTGCAAAATTTTTAGATTTTTATTACAAAAGAGGCATATGCAACTTTATAATTTGTTGAAATTTACTCAACTTTAAATACTTCTGCTTCCATTTCTCCTGCTATAAGATCAATAGTCCCGCTCAAGAAATTTATACCATCAGTAACGCTATCAACTGACTTCACATTTATCTTTGTTCCGTCCATCGTCCATACACCCATTAAATCTCCTCTAGAGAGAACGCCATCTGGACTTATACCTCTGCCATAGCCAATCCATGTTCCCGAATTAGGTATGTTAGGATTCGATGTCAAAGTATAAGAGAGGTAGACTTTTCCATATTGACCTGTATCTGCGCTAGACATATTAATGGTACTCTCCAATTTTCCTACGGTTACTGAATCAATTGACCATTTGGCTGTAAAGCTTTCTCCTGTAACTTCAAATGCAAATGAAGAAATTGAAAACATTAAAATAGATGCAAAAATATATTTTTTCATATTTACTCTCCTAAATTATTAATAAATATAATTACAAACATTTTAACCTTTTTTTCACCCGTTCCATAAAACGGAACATATATTAAGGATTGGCTTGTATGAATTGATGAATTAGAGGCACTAAAATTTCTGGAATATCTTCCTGACAAAAATGACCAGCTTGTTCAAAAGTATTAATAGGAGCTATTGGAAACAGACCCCTAAAATCAGCGATCTGATTTTCTGGACGAATTGCTCGATCTTTAAGACCCACGGCAAGCATTGCAGGTTTCGTCTTTAAAGCATCAATGTTTCCTGTTTCCACTCCTTCAATAATGTATTCAAATGCTCTTTGCAGATGAATATCAAGTGGAAATTCAATCCCCCCTTTACAAGAAGCACGATTAGGAAATGGTGATGAGTAAGCTTTTATCCAATCCGAATTTATAACAGAAGAGTTTTCAAACCCAATGATTTTCATAACTGATAAAATTGTTGAACCAAGTTCGCCTAAAATACCCTCAAGAGTTCCAGCTTCATGATGCTTAGCAATCCACTGGAACCATTCTGTAGGCTCAGAATTAGCTGGTGGGCCGCCAAAGCCAAAAAGAGTATTCAAAAGAGCAACCCTTTTCACTTTATCTGGATATCGAATTGCATAGGCACCGGTAATTGGTCCACCCCAGTCTTGGCAAACAAAAGTTATATTCTTCAACTCAAGTGATTCAACCAATGCAACAAGATTTTCTACGTGTGTTTTTAAAGTGTAGATTTTGTCTTGTGGTGTTTCGCTTTTACCAAAACCCATATGGTCGGGAACAACCACTCGGTAATGTTTAGATAAATGGGGTATAAAATTTCGATATAAATATCCCCAAGTTGGTTCGCCATGCAAACAAACTATTACTTCTCCGTCTCTGGGACCTTCATCAACATAATGCTGTTTAAAGCCGGCAGATTCACAGAAATTAGCTCTATATGGCCACGTACCTCCAAAAGTTTCATTTTTCTCAATCATAGTTGTCCGTTATTTAAAAAATTACATTTAAAACATTATATAAGCAACAGATGTCTATTATTTAAAATTATTCCCACTCAATTGTTGCTGGTGGTTTACTAGAAATATCATAAACCACCCTAGAAACTTTCGGGATTTCATTGATAATTCGATCAGATACTTTGTTTAATAAATTGTGTGAAATTTTTGATGCTTTTGCAGTCATAAAGTCAATTGTTTCGGCCGCTCTGAGTGCTATTACATACTCATATCTTCTAGCATCGCCTACAACGCCAACACTTTTTACAGGAAGAAATACTGCGAAAGCCTGACTAACTTTATTATATAAATTTGCATTAATTAATTCGTCAATAAATATTTGATCTGCCTCTCTTAGTACTTCTAATTTTTCCTTAGTAATCTCTCCTAACATTCTGACAGCAAGCCCTGGTCCAGGAAAAGGATGCCTTCCGATCAAAGTCTTCGGCAGGCCTAATGCTAAGCCAATGTTTCTAACTTCATCTTTAAATAGAGAGTTTAGAGGCTCAACTAAGGGTAATTTTAAATACTCAGGCAAGCCTCCCACATTATGATGTGACTTAATCACATGGGCTTTTCCTCCTTTGATACCAGAAGATTCTATAACGTCAGGATAAATAGTTCCTTGGGCTAAATATTCGACCTTTTTTAATTTTTTAGCCTCTTTTAAAAAAACATCAACAAAAGTTTTACCAATTATTTTTCGCTTTTCTTCGGGATCAGTTTTCCCTTTTAAGTTTTTCAAAAAAAGTTTTTCTGAATCTGCAAAGTTTATTTTCACACCTAAAGCTTTTTTTAAATCTTTTTTAACTTGCCTCGCTTCATCTTTTCTTAAAAGACCATTGTCTACAAAAATACACTCAAGCTTAGATCCAATTGCTTTGTGCATTAAAGCTGCTGTAACAGAAGAATCAACGCCACCCGATATTCCTAAAAGCACTTTGCTGTTTCCGACCTTTGTTTTGATTTCTTGTACTAATAACTCAACAATATTTTTTGATCGCCATTTTCCGGAACAACAACAGATTTCCTTAGTAAATACTTCTAAAATTTTTGAACCTTTTTCAGTATGAGTCACTTCCGGGTGAAACTGTAACCCGTATATTTTTTGTTTTTGATTTTCTATTGCGGCAATTGAACAATTATTGCTAAAAGCAACTCTCTTAAAACCTCGCGGAAGTTTTGTAACTTTGTCGCCATGGCTCATCCATACGTTAAGCTCTTTTGTTGAGATTTTTTTGAATATTTTTCCTTTGTTAAGTTTCACTTTAGTGTCGCCAAATTCACTCTTATTAGAGGTTTTTACTTTACCTTTGAAATGTTGAGCGATTAATTGCATGCCATAACAGATGCCAAGTATTGGAATATTACTCTCCAAAATTTTGCTATCTATTTTTAAAGTTTTTTTTGTGTAGACCGATTCAGGTCCTCCCGAGAGAATAATTCCTTTGGGATTAAATTTAAGAATTTCTTTAAATGAAATTTGATGGGAAACAATTTCTGAAAAAACACCTATTTCCCTTACTCTTCTTGCAATCAATTGAGTATATTGAGATCCGAAATCTAAGATTAAAATTTTTTCAGAATCTATACTGTTTTTCACTTTTAGCGAATTCTATAATTCGGAGCTTCTTTAGTTACATTTACATCGTGAACATGGCTCTCATTGATTCCTGAAGCAGTAATTTTGACAAATTTAGTTTTCGTTCTCATAGATTCAATATCTTTATTTCCTGTATAACCCATGCTTTGTCGCAAGCCTCCAAGCATTTGATGAAGAGTCGTTTCGACTGAACCTTTAAAAGGAACTCTTCCTTCAATGCCTTCTGGAACTAATTTTTCAGAAGTTGAGACATTTTCCTGAAAATATCTATCTCCAGAATTGCTTTCTCCTGACATTGCTCCGACCGAACCCATGCCTCTATAAGATTTGTAACTTCTACCTTGATACAGTTCTACCTCTCCAGGCGCTTCTTCAGTTCCGGCTAAAATACTTCCAAGCATAATGGAGTTAGCCCCAGCTGCAATTGCTTTAGCTATATCTCCGGAAAATCTAATGCCGCCGTCGGCTATGACTGGAACGTCTTGTTCTTTTAAAGCTGACACTACATTAGCTATTGCCGAAATCTGTGGAACTCCAACTCCAGTAACGATTCTCGTCGTACATATGGAACCTGGACCAATTCCAACTTTTATGGCGTCTGCACCAGCTTCCACTAATTTCAAGGCTCCTGCTCCGGTTGCAACATTTCCTGCGATCAATTGCAGATCAGGATAGTCTTTTTTTATCAACTCAACTCTTTCAATAATGCCTTTCGAATGTCCATGAGCGCTATCTATTACAAGAACATTTACCCCTGCATTTACTAAAGCATCTATTCTTTCTTCAGTCTCTTCCCCATTACCAACTGCAGCGCCAACCATTAACCTTCCTTCGCCATCTTTAGTAGCTAACGGAAAATCTTTAGTTTTATTTATGTCCTTAAGGGTCACTAAGCCTTTGAGAGAAAAATTTTTATCGACTAAAAGAATTTTTTCTATTCTATTTTTGTACAGAAGATCTTTAATCACGTCTAAACTTTCTTTTTCAGTGGCTGTTACCAACTTCTCCTTAGGAGTCATAATATTGGATACTGCTAGAGTTGAATCAAGAACATTCCTAAAGTCTCTTGAAGTCACAATCCCAACCAAATTTTCATTTTTGACAACGGGCATACCTGAAATATTGTATTCCTGAGTTAACCTTATAAGTTCTCCTACAGTTTTGTCTGGAGAAATTGTAATTGGCTCTCTGACGATTCCGCTTTCAAATTTTTTTACAGAATTAACTTCTTTTGCCTGCTCTAAAATTGGCATATTTTTGTGAATAATTCCTATCCCTCCAAGTTCTGCCAAAGCAATAGACATTTTGCTTTCGGTGACTGTATCCATAGCAGCTGATACCACAGGAATTTTTAAATCTATGGCTCGAGTCAATTTTGTGCTTAAATCGGTGTCTTGAGGTAAAACTTCGGAATAATCGGGGAGCAGAAGCACATCATCGAAGGTTAAAGCTTGTTCTTCAATATGCAACATCTTCAAATTATACAGAATGGTTTAAAAAAACAAAGGCAATTAGAAATATGAGTTTTAAGGGTTGGAATATGGTGAGTATCGCAGTTCTCATGGAATTCTCTGTAATTGGTTTTACATTTTATTGTTATCCACTAATGTTTACTTCCTTAGAAAAAGAATTAGGTGCTTCTCAAGCTCAATTGTCTGGTGCCTTATCTTTGTTTTTTATCTGCTCCGCCGCAGCCTCCATAGTTTTAGGTAGGCTTTTAGACAAATACTCTGTAAAACATATTATGTTGATTGGTGGACTTATTTTTAGCTTAGGATTAATTTCAATTGCTTATGTCGAAAGTATTTTTTTCTTACTTTTAATATATGCGACCTTAATTGCTGTTGGTGGTCCAGCTCTAGGCAACTTATCTGTCACTAAACTTGTAGCAAATTGGTTTGACGCAAAAGCGGGAATCGCGCTTGGAATTGCAGCGATAGGTATATCTTTTTCTGGGGTAATGTTACCTATTCTCGTTGATCCGCTAATTAGCTTGATCGGTTGGAGAAATGTGTATCTTGTTTTTGCGGCTATAGTTATTTTTCTACTTCTACCAATAATCTATTTATTTGTTGTAAACACTCCTGAAGAAATAAATCAATACAAAGATAATGATACCAATCCCAATATTGAATCAGTGGCCGAAGAACCTCTGCCAATGATGGATTTTTTTAAACATAGTAGTTTTTGGTTTATTTCTATGGCCTTTGCTCTTCAATTTTTTTCTATGGGAGGTGTATTACTTCATTTAATACCTCATGCCGAAAATTTAGGATTTGAAGAAATTTGGGAGGCTTTTGGATTTCCTTTAAAACAAACTGTTTTTGCTTACTCTCTTGCTGCTTTTGGAGGAGTAGTTGGAAAAGTTTTATTTGGATATTTAATTGATAGGATGTCTGCAAATCGTCCCGTCATGATTATGATGACTATGCAGGCAGCAGGAATTTTTGGTTTAACAATTGTTGAAAGCTTCGATATGTTTTTAATATCATGTTTTATTTTTGGTTTGGGTTTTGGCGGAGCTATGGTTTTGATGAGCGCTTGTTTCTTAAAAGCTTTTGGTTCTCACAATCTAGGATCTGTAAGAGGTATTTCTGCACTTATAATTGTTCCAGTGCAGCCTCTAGGAATTTTAATAGTTGGTCAAGCATTTGATGCTGGCATTTACATAGAGTCTTTTATGCTGATGGGTGCTGCAAGTATTTTAGCTCTATTAGTCTCGTCAAGAATTTCTATCGAGAAAAAAGATTATCCGTCTTTGCAGCCGCAATAAAATCGTTTCTGTGAAGGCCTTTTATTTTATGGGACCACCAAGATACTGTTACTTTGCCCCACTCCAAGGTAATTTCTGGGTGGTGATCTTCCTCTTCTGCCAAATTTGCAACTTTAGAAACAAATTCTAATCCGGCCAGATAGTTATCAAACGAAAAAGAGCAAATCAGGCGATCAATACCGTTTGTTTTTTGAATTTCCCAAGCTGGAATTTGTGGCTTTAATTCTTCAATTTCTTCTTGTGTTACAAGAGGAGCATCTTCTCGACAGGCTACACAAGAACTTTCAGTAAGTTTTTCTAGACTCATTTAATACCCCCTTTAGTTAGTTTCTTTGGATCTAAATATTTATTTAATTGAGCTCTGGTTAAATCTGTTTCTTCAAGAGCTACTTCTATTATTGGTAAGTTTTCCTTGTATGCTTTTTTGGCTATTTCGGCTGCCTTCGCATATCCAATCACAGGGTTTAGAGCGGTGACAAGAATTGGATTTTTATTCAAAACGCTTTCTAGGGCTTTTTTATTGACCTTAAAAGATTTAATAGTTTTATCAGCCAAGACTTTCATGCCGCCTGTTAACAAAGCCATGCTTTTAAGAAGGTTGTAAGCTATGACAGGAAGCATTACGTTTAGTTGAAAATTTCCTGACTGTGCTGCAATTGTTATCGTTACGTCATTTCCAATAACGTCGGCAGAAGCCATGGCAACTGCTTCAGGTATAACAGGATTAACTTTACCTGGCATAATACTGCTGCCAGGTTGCAACGCTTTCAGCTCTATTTCTGATAGTCCTGCCAAAGGTCCAGAATTCATCCACCTAAGATCATTAGAAATTTTCATTAAAACCACTGCAAGATTCTTAAGCTCCCCTGATACCTGAACCGCTGTATCTTGAGCGCTTAATTCATGAAAAAAATTTTCACTAGAAATTGCTTTGCATTTACCTCCCATTAAAGTAGATAACTCTTTAGCAAAAGTTTTAGCAAATCTTGGATGTGCATTTATGCCTGTTCCTACCGCAGTACCACCCAATGGCATTTCTAAAAGTCTTTTCTCTAAAAAAACTAATGTTTTTTTAGAATTTTTGAGCTGAGAAGACCATGCAGACAATTCTTGAGAGATTTCTAAGGGCATAGCATCCATTAAGTGAGTCCTTCCTGTTTTAATAATCCCTTTAAGCGATGCTTCTTTTTTTTCTATTTCAATAATTAATTTTTCTAAAGCAGGATAAAGCTTCTCAGTTAAATCTTTGTAAGCACTAACTTTAATAGCAGTTGGAATTACGTCATTACTACTTTGACTCATATTTACATCATCGTTTGGATCAATTTGGACGCCACCCAATTTAAAGGCCAAATTAGCAATCACTTCATTTGCATTCATATTTGAGCTCGTTCCAGAGCCGGTTTGAAATACGTCTAAAGGAAATTCTTTATTATGTTTACTTTGCCAAACTTCTCTGGCGGCTTTTGAAATTGCTAAAGCTTTTTTTGTGCTCAAAAGGCCTAATTTTTTATTTGCTTTAGCTGCTGCGTCTTTAATTAATCCTAAAGTATCGACAAAAGAATTTGTAAAAGGAAAATCCATTTTTATGCCACTGATTGGAAAATTTTCTACAGCTCTTTGAGTTTGAGCTCCGTACAAAGCATTTTTTGGAACATAAACCTCTCCGAGACTATCTTTCTCTATTCGAAATCCTTTTTTTATTTTTGCCATAACTTTTCTGAGTGTTTAAAATATAATTGTACAAAATATTTATTTAAATAAACGATTTAAATTTTTTAAATCTCTGCTACTGGGAGCAATTATGTCAGAAAAAGAAATTCAATTACCTATCGATACAACTTTAGGGAAATTGCCTCAAAAAGAAAAAGGCTCATTATCACCAATAGAATGTAAATCGCCCGAAGAGCTCAGAAGACACCAATTGGAAAGGCTTGCTGCTGGCTTTAGGATGTTTTCACATTTTGGTTACGATGAAGGAATTGCAGGTCATATCACTCTAAGAGATCCAGAGTACCCTCATTATTTTTGGGTAAATCCTTTTGGAATGCATTTTGGACAGATATGCATTTCTGATTTAATTCTTGTCGACAGAGAGGGGAATATTGTTCAAGGCGAAGGTAAAATGTTGAACACAGCAGCTTTTGCTATCCATTCGAGGCTGCACGAAGCAAGACCAGACGTGAATGCAGCGGCTCATTCTCATTCCATGTATGGTAAATCTTTTTCTAGCCTTGGTAGATTATTGGAACCAATTACACAGGATTCATGTGCTTTTTTTGATAATCATGTTTTATTTGATGATTTTACTGGAGTTGTCTTAGAGACAGATGAGGGAGATAGAATAGCTAAAGCTCTTGGAGATAAAAAAGCTGCAATTTTAAAAAATCATGGGCTTTTGACAACTGGTGAATCTGTGGATGCAGCTTTATGGGCTTTTTTATCGATGGACAGATGTTGTCAATCTCAGTTGATAGCAGAATCAGCAGGTCAAATGGAAAGAATCTCGGATGAGGTTGCAGAATTAACAAAATCGCAAGTAGGATCTGAATTTGCAATGTGGGCTAGTTTTCAACCTATTTATGATTTGATGCTTGAAAAAGACGATAGTTTCTTGAATTAAAAATTTAAGGACATTCAAAGATGTTCTCATCCTATTTATTATTTTTGTTGGTGGGTTCTATTATTCACTTACTCATCCGTCATTTGTTTAAAAAAAGAAACTTCGTTGATGCGCCTGATGGCATTAAAAAACAACACAAGCTAGCATTACCAATTTCAGGGGGATTGTCATTTGGCTTAAGTTACTGTCTTTTCGTTTTTGTCGTTATCTTAATATTTTATTTCAACCTAAATGATGCTTTAAATATTCAATTACCAGTCATTGGCTATGGACCAAATTTTCCTTTTTTTTCTTTCATAATTTTGCTTCTACTTTCTTTTGTTTTATTAATCATTTGTTTAATTGATGATCTTATAAGCTTGCCAGTGTGGGTTAGATTGTTTGCGCAAATAAGTTGTTCTGTCTTATTTATACAGCTAGGAGGTGTAAGCCTGATAAATTTGGGATCTTTGCTGGGAAGTGGGGAGATCGTTTTGCAAGAATATGTTGCTTTTATCTTTACTATTTTTTGTATTGTGGGTGTGACTAATGCATTTAACTGGATTGATGGGATCGACGGTTTCTTTGGCTCACAGGTTTTGTTAGCACTTTTGGGGATGATAATCTTAAGCGGTAGAATATCTCTCTTTCATATTGCCTTTTTATCAGCTATTTCTCCTTATATTGTCATGAATCTTGGACTTTTAGGCGATAAATTCAAAGTGTTCATTGGTGATCACGGCGCCATGATGATTGGATTTCTTATTGCTGGTTCTTTAGTTTTGCTTTCCCAAGCTACTGAGGGTATTTATGTGGAAGGAATTAGACCAGTGGATGCTCTGTGGTGTGTAGGTCTAGTGCTGCTAAATGCGCTCAGAGTAATTTGGAAAAGATTAATTAAAAAAACTTCGATTTTTAGTTCCGATAGAGAACATATTCATCATTACTTTCTCGATTTAGGTTATTCAACAGAAAAAACTCTTATTATTGTTTCCTCCGTAAGTTTAATAATTTTTTCCGTAGGCATTGCATTTGCATTGCTTAAAGTTCCTGAATGGATTTCCTTATTAACTTTTCTAGGGATTTTTTTATTTTGGAACTTTTTTAGTAAATCTATTTACAGCAAACTTATGAAGCAGTAAGAATCTCTTCAATCATCCAAATAGTATCTTTTCCAAAATACATCTCATCATCGATAAAAAACGTAGGAATCCCGAATAATCCTCTTTTTACTGCGTCTTCGGTGTTTGAAATCAACTTAGCTTTAACGTCTGGATCCTGCATTTGCCCCAATAATTTTTCTGAATCAAATCCTGATTCCTCAAAAGCAGCTTTTATTACTTCGGGATCATCCATTTTTTTTGGTTCTTCCCACATGTGAACAAGGACTTTTTCAATGTAATCTTCTAAATATCCATCCATTTCTGCGGCAATAGCTCCACGAACAATTTGGAGACTAATCACTGGAAAATGGGGGTTCATTTTAAATTTTGTTAATCCATGACGATTAACAAATCTTTCTATTTCTAAAGATTGGTACTCGTTTTTATTCAAAACTCCAAAAAATTGTTCCATTGGAGGTTTATTATTCGTGGCTTTAAAAATTCCCCCCAATAGAACTGGAATGTAATTTATTTCACAATCATATTTCTCGGGAAATTTTTTCAAAACATTAAACCCAAAATATGCATTTGGGCTTGCAAAATCAAAATAAAAATCTATTTTTTTCATCAAGTCTCCTCTTCATTATCAATTGTAATTCTGGTTCTATCCGCATTAATAATCTCTATAGTGCGAGTATAGTTAATATCGCTGCAAAATCCATCCATAAACGAGTTAAAAATTTTGTCAGATACCCCAGTTCCGTCATCATAAGAAATTCCGAACAAAGTCTCACATTTTTCTACATCGGAAAGTCTGTCATCTTCTGCAAGTCCGTTTAGTAAAAAATCCACAGTGTACTCTTCATCAGACATTCGGATTCCTTTATCCAGACTAGAGTCTAAAATTAAATATTTATCGCCAGTTTCTGACCAGCTACTCCAAAGTGGCAGATTTTTTTCTCTACCCTTTCCTGGTTTTCCTGTGTAAGCAAATTCAGCCCAATATGACTGAATATCTTTTGAGAGTTGAACTGCAGGAGCATAAGAACCTCGGCCAAATAAAAAGCTTCTAATTATAAAATTTTCAAAAGTTCCAAAAACAAACAAAATTTCCAATGCATGCGCTGCGCCAACTAATTTAGACAATTCAACTCCATTTATTTCTTTCAATTCGTCCCAGTCGAAACGATAGGCATAAGTGTCTAAATGTCCGCTTTTGACGAGACTACTAGCAGGAATGTCTACTGCAGAGTTTTTCCAAAATCCTGATCCATAAAAGTTGATTGCATCATAATAATCTGGATCAATTATTTTCGTGGGCATTAAGTCAATACCGGCTGTTTTGAATAGTCCTTTTGCGGGTTTCCATTCTACAAAATTGGGGTTCATGGAATTGAAAAACTTATTTTCGTCTTTATTGGTTCCAAAAATAATGGGTACTTTATTGAAATTTGAATCGGAGTAAGCTTGTTGAAAACCACCTTTTAAGATTACGTGACCATCTGGAAATACTCTGGGCATGCCAACTTTTGCTGGTCTATTATTTAAAAGTGCTTGAGTTAATTCTTCTGGTGATGCTTTGTAAAGAAATTCTTTTTGTTGAGCCTCACTCATACCTTCTTGAACAGACCTAGCTTCTTGTAAGTTATCGGCTAATTTTTGAGAAACAACTATTTTATTAAAAATGTCTAATGAACTATCAGTGGGAGCTTCTCTATTTTCTGGCAAGTAGCTTTCACTTGCTTTTATAGATGACACACTTGAGACTCCGCTTTGAACAATAACTTTGTGAAATAATCCTGCTGCCAATGGTGAAGCAAACAGCGCAGTCACATTATGACCGCCAGCAGATTCTCCAAAAATTGTTACGTTATTAGGATCTCCTCCAAAAGCGTCTATGTTTCTCTTTATCCATTTGAGGGCAGCGATTGTATCCAGTGTTCCGAAATTACCAGATTTCTCTTCGAGTGAGGAATTTTGATCTACTAAAGAAGGATGTCTGAACCATCCAAGAGCTCCCATTCTGTATTGAATTGTGACAACGATCACTTCTTGTTCAGAGACTAACATGCTTGGATCATAAATCTTTGCATCCCCAACAATGTTCCCACCTCCATGAATCCACATCATGACGGGTAGCGGTTTATCCATTTCATTTATTTCTTGCTCTGATAATCTAGGAGACCATATATTCAAATATAGACAGTCTTCACTACCGATGAATTTTTCTTCTGCAAAAATTATTTCTCTTTGGAAGCATTCATCTTTAAATTCATTTGCCTGCAACAGCCCATTCCAGCTTTCTGCAGGTTCTGGCGTTTTCCACCTAAGATTTCCTATAGGTGCTTTAGCGAATGGAATTCCTTTCCATGCAAAAGTATTATTATCGTAATTTGTTCCGATCACTAATCCTTGAGAAGTGTCACGAATTGAGTCTTCATTAGATACGTTGCTGCAGGAAACAACAATGAAAACCATAATTGCGTAAACTAAGTACTTCATATTTTTTATTTTGATTTTATTTTAGAAATTTCTTAGCTATCATTATCCAAGAAATTAACTAAATAAGACAATAAAAATTATGCAAATTGCTCCAATACCTACTCTTTCAAATGAAATTAATGACATCCGAACAAAGACAGCAAATATAGTCTCCGAGCAAATAATTCCTAACGAATCCAAAATTTACAAAGGTGGAGACAATGCGAAATCTATCAGGTCAGAAATTAGAGAAACAGTAAAATCTGAAAATCTTTGGGCACCCCATTTACCTCAAGAGTATGGGGGCATGGGAATTGGTTTTATGGCTCATGCTTACATGAATGAAATTTTAGCTTGGTCGCCTCTTTCAAATAGGTTGTTTGGAGTAATCGCACCCAACTCAGGCAATCAAAAAGTTCTATTGAAATACGGAACCAATGAACAAAAAAAGAAATGGTTAGAACCCCTAGTTGCCGGTGAAATGGAATCCGCCTTTTCGATGACAGAACCCGATAGTGCTGGTTCCGATCCTAGATCTATAAAAACAACTGCAGTTAAAGATGGAGATGAATGGGTAATAAATGGTCATAAAGTGATGACTTCCAATGGAATAAGAGCAGATTTTGCAATTGTGATGTGCAGAACTGAAGAAGAATCTGATTCTGGAGAAGTAAATTCCAAGATGACTCAAATTATAGTCCCCACAAATTCTCCTGGATTCAATATCATAAGATCAGTACCAATTTGGGGTCATACTGGAGGCGACCACGTAGAAATCAAATATGAAAACGTGAGAGTTCCTTTAGAAAATCAACTAGGTGCAAGAGGATCTGGTCATGCTGCAGCTCAAGATAGATTGGGTGCTGGAAGAGTTTTTCATTGCATGAACAGTATAGGTCAAATGTGGCGTGCTTTTGATCTTATGTCTAAGAGAACTACAACTAGAGAAGTTCATGGTGGTCTTCTTGAAAGCAAGCAAATGATTCAAGGTTTTATTGCCGACTCATACATAGACATCCAAACTGCAAGATTAATGACAATACATTGTGCTGAAGTTATGGACTCTGACGGTGATCCAAGAGTAGATATATCAGCAATCAAAATTTATGTTCCGGCAGCCATGCATAGAGTTGTTGATCGAGCTATCCAAGTTTACGGTTGGAAAGGTGTTTCTGCAGATTTACCTTTATTTGGAATGTATCAAGGAGCAAGGACATTGCGTCTAGCCGATGGTCCAGATGAAGTTCACAGAATTTTAATCGCTAAACAAATTCTCAAAAAATATAAAGACGGACTTTCTTGGGATTTCGGAGTTTAAAGTTTTATCTTATTATTTTAACGTTTTTACCTATCGTGTCGTCGATCCAATTTCTGGATTCAAAGTCTTTAAGTTTAATTGACGAACTAGCGGTTGCAATAAGCTCATCATCTTGAAACAAATCGGCAGAAGAGAATGCAATTGATTTCCCTATTTTATTAATTCTCGCTACTGCAATTGTCAACTTTGGTCCGCCAGAAGATAAAAAATTTACGTTTACGTCTATTGATAAGGGAACTTTCTTAAAATCAACCAATTGCATGACTAGAAAAGCCATACTGGCATCTAGCATAGTTGTAATGAATCCACCTTGAAGAATTGTGCCATCTGAATGACAAAAAAATTCATCGGGGTTAAATGACATTTTTAACGTCTGTTCCTTGAAGTTCATTTCTAAAACTTCAGCATCCATCTTTTCTAAATAGGCTGGAAGGTTTTTATTTTTGCTCATCGTTAAATATTGGAAAAAGCTTCTAAGGCTCTTTTTCTTGATTCTTTTAAATCAACTATCATTTTAGGGTAGCTTATATTTAGCCTAAAATCATTAGGAGGGTTATGAATTAATTTTTCAGGCACATCTTTAAGAACTGGTATAAATTTTTTTATAAACTCGCCCTTCTTATCGAATTTTTCTGACTGAGTTATTGGATTAAAAATTCTGAAATAAGGAGCTGCATCCACGCCAGTTGAAGCGCTCCACTGCCACCCTCCATTGTTTGAAGCATGATCTCCATCTATGAGCCTTTTCATGAAATATTGTTCGCCTCGCCTCCAATCAATGAGTAAATTTTTTGTTAAAAACATAGCAACTACCATTCTTAATCTATTATGCATCCAACCCGTTTCGTTCAATTGAGTCATAGCGGCATCAATTAATGGTATGCCCGTTCTTCCTTTACACCAATCTTGAAAATCTTTTTCATCATCTCTCCATTTCATAAGATCATATTTTTCGCTAAAGGATTTATTTTGACTGACTCTTGGAAAGTGAAAAATAATATATTTGTAAAACTCTCTCCATAGAATTTCATTCATCCAAGCATGCTGCCCTGTTCCCGGGGAATCATCAAAAGTTTCAAGTAATTTATTTAGACAATATTTTGCTGAAATCATACCCGAAGTTAAATAAGGAGAAAGCTTGCTAGTTGAATCAAGTGAAGGAAAATCTCTTAGTTTTTTATAATCCGAAACTTTATCTTTAACAAATTGTTCAAAAATATTAATTACAGTTTCAGAACCAACTGGGTACTTAGAAATTGCGTTTAAAAAATTCTCATCGGTTAATTCATAATTTGGTATGTCGTCGCTGTCTTCAACTAACAAATTTTGATCTAAAGGTTCGGGTAGAATTGCTAAATCCTTTTCGGTTAGTTCCGCTCTAAATACTTTTGAGTAAGGCGTAAAAACTCGGAAATAATTTCCAGTGCCTGTTTTTATCAACTCAGGATTAATTATAGAAGAATCAAAAATATTTAAGTTAACATTGATTTCTCCTAATTCACTTTTAAGGTTTTCGTCTCTTAATCTTTCATTGCAACCATATTCTCGATTAATAAAGACTTCGTTGATTTTGTATTCGCTGACAAAATTTAGAATCTTATCAACCTCCGTTTTAATTCCATCTGCATGAATTACTTTAAAGCTGATATTTTTCCTTATTAATTCGTCTTTCAACTGATGTAGATGATTTAGCTGAAATTTAATTTTTAAGGGACTGTCATTATGATTTTCCCATTTTTTCGGATTAAAAATGTATGCCGCGATTAATCCATTTTTACCTAATGAAGCATTATAAAGAGCAATGTTGTCTTGTAATCTGAGATCGTTAGAAAATATAAAAAGTTTTTTCATATCTGGTGACAAGATGATGGTAACGCTTTGCCCAAAACTTTAATTTAACATCATCCTGTCATTAAAATGGGTTGATGCTAGTTACACCAACCCGATAAATCTGAGATAGGAGAGATTTCTGGGGAGAAAAGAATCTCAGATTTGTTGTAATATTACTCTTACTCAGTGAGTAAACGGGTTATAAATATAAAAAAATTAGTTATTAAAAGTTATAAGAAAATTTGCCTTAATGGAATATTATTCCAGCGTTTTTCAACCTTTCAATTAATGGTTGGCCAAGACCTGATGCAGGTGTTAAAAACCCACCAAAATTTTCTCCTCCAGGAAGATCATTGCAAAGTGCAATCGTTAAAGCTGATTCACATACCATTTTTGAAGTGGATTTATAGCCCGGGTCTCCATCTCCATAAATTGTTGAAACCTGCTTTTCTCCATCCTCTGCTTCTGCAATGAATACACCCTTAAACCAACCTTTTTCTTGAATTTCTGTTGAAGGCCCTTCTCCTGGTTTTGGCAAAAACCTTCTTACTAAGTGTTTTAAAGGCGTTGAAATTATTAAAAAAGCCGCGATTAACCCGAATGTAGCTAGCCTAGCTGCTGATTTAGATGAATATGCTCCATGCTCTTTAAAGGTAAAATTAGCTCCATACGGTTTTTGACTCATCTCCATCAATGCCGCAGACCTTCTTACAACTCTTGTATTAGCAACGGCAAACAAACCTAATCCAGACCATTTTTTGGCTTCATCTATCCATTTTATTTTTATCGAATCTTTACCACTTTCTCTTTGGAGCTCAGAAACTGAGCCCTTTGGATTCAATAGGAATGGATCACGCATCTCTTTTGGCAATCTTCCCATAGTGAAAATTGATTCAATAGTTCCTCCAGAAGCACCTCCAAAAGCTGAATGGAAAACATCTACTTTTTTAACTGCTTTGTTCATTTTATTTATTGCAAACAAAGTTCCTAAATCAGAGGGTAAAGAATCATAACCACATGAGGGAATAATTCTTACTCCTCTAGCAACAGCTTCTTCATGATAAAGATCCATTTGCTTTTTTACCCAATGGTTCTCTCCGGTAATGTCAACGTAATGAGTATTCTCGAAAACACAGGCTTTCATTAGTAATGACCCATACTTGGCATAAGGACCAGCAGTGGTCAACAAAACTTTCGTCGTCTTCGCTATATCGCGTAATTCTTCGTAATTATTTGCATCGGCAATTAACATGTCACAATCTAGATCTAGCTCCATTTTTACCTGTTTTAATTTATCTTCATTTCTTCCAGCAATTGCCCAAGATAAATCAGGATAATTTTCTTTTAAATATTTAGCACAAAGTTTTCCTGTAAAACCGGTAGCTCCAAAGACTAAAACTTTATATTTTCTTTCCATAATTTTCTCAAATAGATTTTTAAATATATTATATTGTGAGAGTATTTAAAAATTAATTGGAGATATTATGATCAATAAACAGTTTAATTTAGCGAAAAGACCAAATGGAATGCCTGAAGATGATTGTTGGGAGCTGCAAGAAAATGAAATACCTGATTTACTTGAAAATCAAATATTAATTGAAGTTAATTACCTTTCTGTTGATCCTTACATGAGAGGGCGCATGAACGATATGAAATCATATGCCGAGCCAGTAAAGATAGGTGGCATTATGGTTGGAGAAAGTGTCGGAAAAGTTATTCAATCTAGATCTGAAAAATACAATATTGGAGATTTCGTAACTGCTCATTTAGGATGGCAAACACATATAGTTGCTGACGATAACAGTTTATTTGTTAGAAGAATTTATCCTGATCTTGCACCAATACAGGCATTTCTTGGAGTAGCTGGAATGCCTGGTAGAACGGCGTATTTTGGTTTATTAGATGTAGGAAAATTAAAACCTGAAGATACCGTAGTCGTTTCAGCGGCATCTGGAGCTGTAGGCTCAGTAGTGGGTCAGCTTGCTAAATTAAAAGGATGTAAAACAATAGGAATCGCTGGAGGCAAAGAAAAGTGTTCATTTGTTAAAGACGAAATGGGATTAGATCATGCTATCGATTATAAATCTGGAGATCTTGAAAAGAGTCTTAACGATGCTTGTCCAAATGGTATAGACATCTATTTCGAAAATGTTGGTGGTGAGGTCTCGAACGCAGTAGCGCCTTTAATTAACCATGGAGCTAGAGTTCCTATTTGTGGTTATATTTCTGCTTATAATTCTTTTAATCCTGATATGGATAGCAGAGATGACCTTCCTGAAACCCCCTTTGATGTTTTTGGTTCTTTAGATCCAGTTCCAGAGCACAGATTTTTTGTAGTGACTGAATTTATGGACAAATGGGATATGGCTACCAAAGAACTTACAGAATGGATTAGAAAAGGCGAAATAAAATATAAAGAGTCTGTTTTAGAAGGATTTGAAAATATGCCTCAAGGTTTGAGAAACGTGCTCTCGGGTAAAAATTTTGGAAAACAGTTAATTAAGGTTTAGGTATTTAAAGATAAAAATTTAAGAGTTTATTTCCTCAAAAATAGCTTTACCTATTTCAGCTGGGCTTTTTACAATTCTTACTCCGGCAAGCTCCAAAGCTTTAAATTTATCGATTGCTGTTCCTTTGCCACCCGAAATGATTGCTCCTGCGTGCCCCATTCTTTTTCCTGTAGGCGCGCTTACACCTGCAATATAAGATACTACTGGTTTATTAATTTTTTCTTGGATATATTCAGCTGCTTCTTCTTCTGCTGTTCCTCCTATTTCACCAACCATAACAATCCCTTCTGTTTGCGAATCTTCTTCAAACATTTTTAAGATGTCTATAAAGCTCGATCCTGGAATTGGATCTCCTCCTATACCCACACAACTTGATTGACCTAATCCAATTTCGGTTGTTTGATCTACTGCTTCATAAGTAAGGGTCCCTGACCTAGAAACAATTCCTACTTTTCCTTTCTTGTGAATTTCCACAGGCATTATCCCCAATTTTGCTTCTCCCGGGGTTATTACCCCAGGACAATTTGGACCAATAATCTTGACTCCCATTTCATCTGCCTTTGCTTTTAAATACAGCATATCAAGTGTTGGAATTCCTTCGGTGATTACAATGACTAACTTTAAACCAGAGTCTAAGGCATCATTTATTGAATCTTTACAATATGGAGCTGGTACAAATATTATCGAAGTATCTGCACCTGTGCTTTCAATTGCCTCTGAGGCATTTTCAAATACGGGGCGGTCAAGATGTATTTGCCCTGCCTTTCCTGGAGTCACTCCACCAACAATTTTAGTTCCATATTCAATTGATTGAGAACAATGCAACGTAGCTTGAGAACCAGTAAAACCCTGACAAATAGCAATTGTATTTTTGTTAATAAGGATACTCATTTAGATAGTTCCACAGCTTTTTTTGCTGCTTTAGATAAATCTAATTCTGTGAAGACATTCAATTTGCTCTTCTCGAGAAGGCTCTTTGCAATTTCTGAGTTATTACCTTTTAAACGAACAACAACTGGTATCTTGATACCAACATCTTTAATAGCGGAAATTATTCCTTCTGCAACGACATCACATCTCACAATTCCGCCAAAAACATTAATCAAAATTGATTTAACTTTTGAGTCTGAAATGATTATTTTGAAGGCCTCAGTTACACTTTCTTTATTCACAGCCCCGCCTACATCAAGAAAATTTGCTGGAAATCCTCCTGCTAATTTAATAATGTCCATTGTGCCCATTGCCAGCCCTGCTCCATTGACCATACATCCAACACTTCCATCCAAAGTTACATAATTTAATCCCCACTTGGAAGCCTCTAACTCCAGAATATCTTCTTGGGACTCATCTCTCATTTTTTTTATCAAATCTTGTCTGTAAAGTGCATTGCTATCTACATTAATTTTTCCATCCAAACACTTTAGCTTTCCTTCTTTATCTATGACCAACGGATTAATTTCAATTAAAGAAAAATCTTTTTCAGTAAATAGATTGATAAGGTTTTTTAACATTAAACTAAAATCTGATTTTTGAGAGTTATTTAAATTTAACCCCATAGAGAGCGAATCAACATCTTCCTCTTTAATTTGGTTAGATGAGTTTAAGAAAACTTTAAATATTTTTTCAGGGCTGTTTGTTGCAACTGTTTCAATATCTACTCCTCCTTCAGGTGACGCGATCAAAGCAATAGATCTTGTCGTTCTATCAATCACTAATCCTAAATAAAGCTCTTTTTCTATATCGGTACATTCTTCTAAAAGAATGCAAGAAACTGGTTGTCCTTTAGCATCAGTTTGATAAGTTACTAGATTTTTTCCTAACCATTTTTTACAAAACTCTCTTATTTCTTCGGGTGATTTGGTAAGCAAAACCCCTCCTGCTTTCCCTCTACCTCCAGCATGAACTTGAGCTTTTACAACATATTCTTTTACTTTTAAGTTTGTAGTGGCTTGTTCAATATCATCAATCGAAAAAATCAATTCTGATTTTGAAACTGGAAGACTGTAACTTTTAAATAAAGACTTTGCTTGATATTCGTGTAAATTCAAAGTGCCTGAATGGTAGCAAGAAAGAGAAAATAAAAAAAGAAGTTAGATTGGTAAATTTATACCGCTCTCTTAATGAGCATTTTTTTTATCTCGTTTATCGCTTTGTTTGGGTTTAACCCCTTAGGACAAACTGATACACAATTCATTATTCCATGACATCTAAAAACACTGAAAGCATCTTCCAATTGGTCTAATCTCTCCTCAGTCGCAACATCTCTGCTATCTGAAATAAATCTGTATGCTTGAAGAAGTGCAGCTGGACCCAAAAATTTATCAGGGTTCCACCAAAAAGAAGGACAGGCAGTCGAGCAACAACCGCACATTATACATTCATACAAACCATCCAATTTATCTCTATCCTCGATAGTTTGTGGAATCTCTTTTCCATCATTTGCTTTTTCAGTGATTAAATAAGGCTGAATTTTTTTGTATTGATCGACAAATTGAGTCATATCAACAATTAAATCTTTAACAACTGGCAGTCCTGGAAGTGGTCTAAGTTCCAATTTGTTTCCTTTAACTGCTTCTGATAGTGGAGTGATGCATCCTAAACCATTTTTTCCGTTAATGTTCATTCCATCTGAACCACATACACCTTCTCTACAAGATCTTCTAAAAGAAATTGTTGGATCAACCTCTTTAGCAATTTGAAGAGCGTCTAAAACCATAATGTCTTTATCCTTGGGGATATCGATATCAAGGGACTGCATATAAGGTTTGTTGCCCACATCAGGGTCATACCTATAAATACTTATTTTCAGAGTTTTTAATTGTTCTGCGGCAATAGAATTCATTAGTAAGTTCGGGTAAAGGGTTGAAAGGCTTGAACAATCTTTGGTCTAAAATTTACGTCTCTCTTAGAAACTTCCTTTGAACCTTTAAAATAAATAGAATGTTTCAGCCAGTTTTCGTCATCTCTTTCTGGATAGTCGTCTCTGGAGTGAGCTCCTCTGCTTTCTTTTCTTTCGTAGGCACAAATTGCAGTAGCCTCCGCAACTTCGAGAAGATTTAAAAGCTCTAAAGCCTCTACCCTTGCAGTATTAAATTTAGATGATTTGTCTGCAAGATGGAGACCTTCTGATCTTTCGCGAATCGTATTTATTTCTTCAATCCCTTGCTTCATATTTTCTTCACTTCTAAATACACCAAAACTCATTTGCATAACTTCTTGAAGATCTTTTTTAATTTTTGGTGAGTTTTCTCCTTCGAGACTAGAATTGACACGATTGATATTTTTTAAAGATTCATTTATGTTTTCGCTGCTAGGCTCGGCTATTCCAATTCCCTGTTTAAAGGAATCTTCAATATGTAGTCCTGCCGATCTTCCAAACACAACAAGATCCAAAAGTGAATTTCCTCCCAGCCTATTTCCTCCATGAACAGAAACACAAGCCGCTTCTCCAGCAGCATAAAGTCCTTCAACCACTTTGTCTGAACCATCGGCTTGTTGAGTTAAAACTTGACCATGTACATTAGTAGGAATTCCTCCCATTGCATAATGGCAAGTAGGAACTACGGGTATAGGATGGTCTGCTGGGTCAACGTGAGCAAAGGTTTTTGAAAGTTCTGTTATACCAGGAAGTCTTTTGTGAAGTAATTCGGCTCCCAAGTGATCAAGTTTTAAAAAACAGTGATCTTTTTCAGGTCCACAACCTCTCCCTTCGATAATTTCTAGCATCATTGATCTAGCAACAACATCTCTACTAGCTAAGTCTTTTGCGTTAGGAGCATAACGTTCCATAAACCTTTCACCATCTTTGTTTATCAAATATCCCCCTTCTCCTCTACATCCTTCCGTAACAAGCGTTCCTGCACCATGTATTCCAGTTGGATGAAACTGCCACATTTCCATATCTTGAACAGCTAAACCTGCCCTTAAAGCCATTCCTGTGCCATCTCCGGTATTAATAAGTGCGTTAGTTGTAGATTTATAGATTCTTCCAGCTCCGCCAGTTGCTAAAACTGTAGCTTTAGCTTTTAAAAAGTAAGCCTCCCCAGATTCGATCTCAAACGCGATAACACCTGTGACCTGTTTTGAGTCATTGAGGACTAAATCAACGGCAAACCACTCGCTTAAGAAATTAGTTCCAGCCTTAATATTAGCTTGATATAGAGTGTGCAAAAGAGCATGGCCAGTTCTATCAGCAGCCGCACAAGTTCTTTCTGCTTGCCCGCCTTTTCCATAATCTTTCGATTGTCCCCCGAAAGCTCTTTGATAAATTTTTCCTTCTTCTGTTCTTGAAAATGGTAGCCCCATATTTTCGAGTTCGAAAACCGTAGCAGGACCTTCTTGGCACATATATTCAATAGAATCTTGGTCTCCAATAAAATCTGAACCTTTAACTGTATCGTACATATGCCATCTCCAATCATCGTTGGGATCAGCACTTGCAATGGCACATGTTATACCTCCTTGAGCAGAAACTGTGTGCGATCTAGTAGGAAATACTTTGGAAACAACAGCGGTATTCATGCCGGATTGAGCCAATTGTAGACCTGCCATAAGTCCCGAACCCCCACCGCCGACAATTATTCCATCGAATTCTTTGACGGGAAGACTTGACGCTTCTAAATATCCTTTTCCATTCATTGCCATTTTAAATTCCTAAAATATTATAAAAATAGTACAAACAAAGGCTCCTAAGATTTGCAGATAACTAAAGGCTAAAACTGAAATCTGAAGAAAATTAGAAGATTTTCCTACTCTAGCTACAGTTAGATAATCTTCAATAATATGATGAATACCTTTTATAGAATGGTAAGAAATCGAAACTAAAACCAATAAAGTTCCTATCTTTATCCATAGGATATCAAAAAAACTTACCAGTTGAGCGTAATTTAAAGGCATATACATCAACCAATAATAGGTTATAACTGAAAAATATAGTGCTTGAATAACGGCTGAAAGTCTTACCATCAGGTAATCAAAAATACCTGTTCTTTTGAAAGTATAGACCTTTGTTACCATATCAAAATTGAAAACCAAGCAATTAATAAGCCGCTAACTAAGAAAGTTCCATAAGCACTAAAAGAACCGGATCTTAAAGTCTCCCAGTATCCTAGGTCCATAATTAAATGTCTTATTCCAGCAACATAGTGGTAAGTAATGCCTGCCACAAACAAATTGAAGGCCAGTTTTATCACAATTAAATCTGATAACTGAACAATTTGGTTAAAGCCTTCCTGTGAGCTAGTTGCTATAAGCAAGGCTGCTAAGAAGGGAAAAAGAAGAAAAAATACTCCAATTGCAGAGATTCTATGTGTAATAGAGGCCTTGGCAGTTATTGGCAGTCTAATTTTAAGTAAGTTTAAAAAAAGAGGTGGTTTGGACATATTTACAAAGTTTTAGGCATTATATTAAGTTAAAACTAAGGTTCAATGGCTTCTGACCCTTTTTCTCTTAGCATATTGCCTTTTTGTAAGTTGATTTTTTTTATCTTTAAAAGGATTAACGTTAGTTTTGTAAACAAATTTGATAGGAATGCCTTGAAGCTTTAACTTTTTTCTCAGAAAATTTTCTAAAAACTTTTCATAATTTTTATTTATACCCTCAAGTTTGTTTCCATGAAAAATGAAGGTTGGCGGAAGAGAATTGCCTAAACTTACAAATTTTATAATTGGTCTAAACCTACCTATCATAGAAGGTGGATTGAGTTTTTGGGCTTCCTCTATAAGAAGATTTAAATGTTTAAGATTGAATTCTTTTCTACTTTTTTTGATGGTTTTTAGAAGCTTTGTAAGAATATTACTCGTTCCAATTCCTTTCAAAGCAGAAATATAATCAACCTCAATGTGACTTAAAAAATTTAATTTTTTATTAAGATTTCTTCTTAAAAGCGATTTTTCATAATTACTCAAAGTTTCAGATTTATTTATACCAATAATTAAGGGTTTGCCGGAAGAAATAATTAAAGATAATAAATGGAGATCTTGATCAGTTACTAATTCTCTTCCGTCTATTAGGTAGATAATTGCGTCTGAGCTCCTTATTGAACTTATGGCTTTCTTAGAAGAATATACTTCGTTATCTTTTTTAATTTTTCCTTTTTTCCTCAACCCAGCTGTGTCTGTTAAAAGTAAAGATTCTTGTTTAAAAATTAAATTTTCAGAAATAGAATCTACAGTTGTACCAGGAACGTTTGAAACTATTGCTCTTTTATCTTTTAAAACTGTATTAAAAAAAGTAGATTTTCCTGCGTTCGGTTTCCCCAAAATTGAAATATTGTACTTATTTACTTCCTTTGATTTTTCAAGATCTGGTGAATAATCTGAGAGGAAAATCTTCTTAATTTTATTTTTCAACTCGGATAATCCATTTTTGTTTTTTGCAGAAATGGGCAAAGAATGTTCTACACCAAGTTCATAATAGTCTTGAAGGTTTAGTTTTGAGTTTTTTTTGTCTGATTTGTTGATACAAAGGAGATAGTTTTTACCTGATTTGCGAAGGATTTTGTTTATTTCTTCATCTAGAGCGCTCAACGGAGAAGTTGCATCGACTAAAAATAAAAATCCATCAGCTTCTTGTATTGCTTTATTTGTTTCTAAAAGAATCAGTTTTTCAAAATCGTCATCTGTATTACTAATACCCGCAGTGTCTATAAAAATATAAGATGAATTTTGTATATTGGTTGAACCGTATTTTCTATCTCTTGTCAGACCAGGAAAATCGGCAACCAAGGATAAATTTTCGCCAATAAGAGAGTTGAATAATGTTGATTTACCTACATTAGGTCTTCCGATGATTGCAACTAAAGGTCCCATAGCAAATTATCACTTAATTTACCTCAAGGTAAGTCAATCTACCTGCGTTGTCTAGACTCGCTAAAGTATTTTCGAAAACCTTGAGCTCAACAATTTGAGATCTTCCTGCTCTGAATCTTCCCTCAGTTTTACCGTTTTCAATATTTAAAAAGTGCAAATAACCTTCAAAGTCTCCAACCACTAAGTAATTGCCAATCTTAACGGGAGCGGTTAAATCTCTTTTGCGATAATCTTTTGACTTCCAGAGACTTATTCCAGTTAACCCTGAAAAGGCTTTTACTTCACTATCTTCATCTACAAGAAATACGTTTCTATTAGATTCCAAGATATTTTTGGTCGAAGAAATATTTTCTCTCCATATAACTCCCCCACTTCTTACATTTATTGCTGAAATATCTCCTTGATAACTTACAGCAAAAGCTATTCCTGAAGATATTGAGGGCCTTGAATCAACATCAATTAACCTTTCTATTTCCGAGGCACCTTTAGAAATAGTTATTGGTACCTCCCATTGAACTACCCCTGACCGTGGCTCTATCTTGGCCAAATTTCCATTGGCAAATCCGACATATAGATCCGAGTTATCAAATACAGGAGTACTTGTTCCTCTCAAAGATAAACTAGGCAAAACACTTACATATTCCCATCTAAAATTTCCGTCTCTTAAATTCAATGCAGTTACCTTCCCATTGGTTGTTTGAACCGCTACTATGTCTCCATTAGAACTAGGAACTGATAAAATCTCTCCATCCACAGATGATGACCATTCTAAATTTCCATTATCGCTGTTCAAGGAATAAACCCCGCCATCTAAAGTTGTAACAAATAAGGACCCAAAACTTTTTCCTATCCCTGCAGATAGATTTATCTTTAAATCGGTCTCCCAATTTGACTTTCCAAGATGAGAAAAAGAATTTACCCGACCATTTGATGAAAAAGAAAAAATTCCATCTGAATCGACTACTATTTCTTGTCTTCCTAGAGAAATATCTGAAAATACTTTTTTAGACCATTTTTGATCTAAATCTATTTTAGAATCTATCCTTAACAGTTCTGCTGGCTTTTCTACTATTTCATCATCTGACTGACAGCTAATTAAAAAAATTAGTACGAAACAAAAAAAAGATAACTTTATAAATCTAATTAACATTGCTAGATGATGCCAAACTGGACAATTTAAAATTTAATAAATTTATTTGCGTTTGATTATCTGAAAGTTCGATGGCCTTATTATAGTAGTCCTCGGCCTTCTTGGGGTTCAAATCTTCTTTTTCTAAGTCACCCAATTTTTCTAATCTTAAAGAATCATAATAATCAAAATTTCTAATTAAAACCTCTCTTGCTTCATCAAACCTATCGAAATTTATATAAATCGAAGCTAATCTAATTCTAGATAAGTCTCTTAAAAAAGACTTAGACGAATTTTCTCGTTCAAGAGTAGAATTTAGTTCCAGAATTGTATTCAAAGCTTTTTCTTCTTCTCCATTTTCAAAATAAATTTTCACTAAATAAAAATCAGCCATTAAGGAATAAGCTGATTCGTCATATATATCTTTTAATTTATATGACAAATTTTCTAAAGCTTCGATATCAATTTCCTCAAAAGAATTAATTTCCTCCAAATATTCTTCATAAACTTCTTGAGATTCATAAATCTTATTTCTTTCATTAGTTTTATATACAAAAAAGGATCCAAAAATAACGGCTAGTAAAAGAAAACCTATTAAAAAATAAAAATAATTATTTTTTAAGAATAAAAGGATGCTTTCTAAGTTAAAACTATTCATATTTTTAAATTTTTTTCTAAAATTTTAAAAATTTCTTGTTCTGGAAGTGATACTTGGTTATCACTTTTTGTTAAATCTTTGAATGAAAGTAATTTATTTTTTATCTCTTCCTTACCAAGAATAATTACAAAATCATAATTTTCCTTTATCAGTTTTTTTAATTGAACTTTAAGATTGGACTCAAAGCCATCGTATCTTACAGATAATTGTTGGAATTGACTTCTTAATTTATCCGCAAGACTAGCCCCAAAAGAATAAAAACTATCCTCTAAAATTATGATCATAATTTTTTTCTTTAACTTCTTAAAAGAGTCGTCAGGGATCACGAGCATTAGCCTATCTAGACCAATTGAAAAACCTGCTGCAGAGATATCTCTTCCCCCTAATTTTTTTGATAAGGAATCATATCTTCCCCCAGCACAAAAAGTATTTTGACTCCCAAGTTGATTGGATTTCCATTCATAAACTACATCATTGTAATAATCTAATCCTCTGACTAAATTTTCGTTAATGATAAAAGGTATGTTTTTTTTGGAGATTTCTTCTTTTAATTCTTCAAATTTCTCTAGAGAATGAGTTTCAATAAATTGAGAAAGTTTTGGTCCCTTTTTTAATAATTTTTGAGTTTCAGGATTCTTTGAATCTAAAATTCTTAAAGTATTTAATGATAGTCTCTTTTGACTATCTAGGTCGAGTTTATCTTTAAGAGGTAATAGATACTCTTTTAAAGCATCAGAAAATTTTTTTTGACTGGCTTCCGATCCCAATGAATTAATTTCTAAAATCGGTTCGAATAAATTTAAATGAGAAAATAACTTATAAGATAAATCGATCATTTCTAATTCGATATTGAATTTCTTAAATCCATAAGCTTCGATACTTAATTGATAAAATTCTCTATTTCTCCCTTTCTGCGGTCTCTCATACCTATACATTGGACCGTGATAATAAAGTCTTTGAGGTCCTAAATCGGTAAGACCCATTTCAATGGCGGCTCTTAGGCAACTTGCTGTTCCCTCGGGTCTAAGAGATAAAGATTTCCCGCTTTTACTCTCAAAGCTGAACATTTCTTTGTTCACAATGTCAGTTTCTTCCCCTACTGATCTTGAGAATAAATCCGTATTTTCAATAATTGGTAATCTTATTTCTTCGTAGGAATAGGATTCAAAAAAACTAATTATTTTTTTGGTTGTTTCACTCCATTTTTTTGCTTCGCTGGGATTTATCTCGTGAGCACCTCTTATTTTTTGTATTTTTTTCATGATTTAGGAGCTTGCAATTAATTTTTCTTTTTTTGAAGCCATTTCCTTAATCTTTATCCTTACTTTTTTTTCTATTCGATCAACTATTTGATCATTACTTATTTTCTCATCTGGAGTTCCATCAACATAAATTAAACTTTTCGGACTCGCCCCGGTGAGGCCTACATGAGCCGCCTTAGATTCGCCAGGACCGTTAACATAACAGCCTATGACTGCGACATCGATACTTTCTTTTATATCTTCAAGCCTCACTTCTAACTCATTCATCGTTTTAATGACATCAAAGTTTTGCCTAGAACAACTTGGACAAGCAATAAAATTTATTCCTTTTTTTCTTAGTTTTAAAGATTTGAGTATGTCAAATCCAACTTTTATTTCATTGACTGGATCTGAGGCTAAAGAAACTCTAAGCGTATCTCCAATTCCTTCTTTTAATAATTGGCTGATTGCTATTGTTGATTTAACGGTACCAGACCTAAAGCCTCCTGCCTCTGTTAAACCAAGATGTAGTGGTTGATCTATTTCTTTTGCAATTAAACGATAACTTTCGGTCATTAAATCTATATCGGATGCTTTGATACTTAACTTAAAGTTTTCAAAGTTATTTTTCTTCAAAATTTCAACATGGCCCATAGCCGATTCAACTAAGGCTTCGGGGCAAGGTTCTCCGTATTTCTTTTGGAGTTTTTTTTCAAGCGACCCTGCGTTTACTCCTATTCTTATTGGGATATCATGATCTTCGGCACATTTTATTACAGCATTTACTTTTGTTTCCGATCCTATATTTCCTGGATTAATTCTCAAACAATCAGCTCCTGCCTTAGCGACTTCCAATGCAATTTTATAATCAAAATGAATGTCAGCTATCAAAGGGACGTTTGTTAATTTTTTAATTTCTTTAAAAGCCTCTACCGAAGACATTGTAGGCGTAGAAACTCTAATTAAATCGGCCCCGGCGGTTTCAAGGGAGGTTATTTGGTTTACTGTGGCTTTAACATCTTCGGTATCAGTATTTGTCATGCTCTGAACTGAGATGGGAGAGCTGCCACCAACCGCTACCTTGCCAACGAAGATTTTTTTCGATTTTCTTCTTTTAATTTCAGTTTTTTTCGACATCATATCCATTTATTGTATAGAAAGAAGCAAAATTTGAACTTCTATTTATAAATTTTTTAAAATTCAATTCTTTGTCAGAAATAAATATTTTCACTGCCGGAGCATATCCTACTTTAAAGGAGAATGGCGGAACGCCTCTAAGCTCATAGGAACCTGTTTGCATAAGTTCGTAAAGCAATCTTTCATTTTTATCTTCTAATACAATCCAACTTTCTCCTACTATCTCTAAGTTTAGCTTCAAAGGTATATCTTCTAGGGGAGTAAAATTAGAGTACTTTTCCTCGGAATCTTCCTGAATTAGCTTTTCTGGTAAAGACTCATAAATTTTTGCTTCTTGATCAGAGCTTAAATCAAAATTTTCTAAAAGTAATTCTTCACTATTTATATCCGATGAAGTTATTTCAGTTGAAGGGTTTGAAAAAATAAAAAATAAAAAAAGTCCAACTGCAAAAAGAGATCCAAAAGAAACTAGAAGGTAGTTATTCAAATTTTTAGATTCAAGAGCTTCTCTTTTTTTTGTATCCTTATCTTCATTTTTTTTCTTTTTTTTAGAAATATAACTTTCGTAATCCTTGAGACATTCATCTGCATTGACTTCAAGAAGATCAAAATATTTTTTTATATGAAATTTCGTATAAACCGCTGGAGGAAGCTTTTTGAATTTTTCTTTTTCTAAATTTTTTAAGAAGGCTACAGGAACATTAATAGCCTTAGAAGCTTCCTCTATTGATAAATTTTTTATTTTTCTGACCTCTCTGATTTTAGAGATCCAAGCTTTTTTCATATTTAGTCGAAAATTTTCGACATTATATCAATTTCTCTTATCGCTGAGTCAGGTGAATCTGAACCATGAACTGCATTTTTAGATAGAGATTCTGCAAACTTTGCTCTTAGAGTCCCTTCTTCGGCATCTTCTGGATTAGTGGCTCCCATAAGTTTTCTATATCTTGAAATCGCATCTTCTCCTTGTAATATCTGAACAACTGAAAAATCTGAAGTCATAAATTCAACTAGTTCAGAAAAGAATGGTCTTTTTGCATGCTCCGAATAAAAATCTTCTGCAATTTTTTTTGATAATTTTATTCGTTTTGAATTAATAATTTTTAAGCCATTAGATTTAATTAACTTATTGATATCCTCAACAAAAAAATTTTTTACAGCGTCAGGCTTTATTATGCAAAGTGTTTTTTCCATTGTTTAATCTAATTCATCTATCCATGTTGCTTGGATTGCTTCTAAGATTCTCTCATTACATTTTTCAAAGTCATCTTCAAACCCTTTAATATTAAAAACTAAATATCTTAAGTCTGTGAAAAGAATTTTCTCAGGATCTATGTCAGAGTGGTTCTCGATTAACTCATCGACAATCTCATACGTATCGGTCCATTTCATTATTTAATTAAGAATTAAGCTTTTTGAAAAAGCTCTTGATCAATGCTGAAACTTTCTCCACAACCACACTGAGCTGAAATGTTAGGATTATTAAAAATTAGCTCAGAATTTAGTCCATTTTGGACATAATCAAGTTCTGTTCCCTTCAAAAAAATAAAACTTTCTTTGCCTATGAATAAATTTATATCAGAAAAGTTACCAGAGTAGTCATCTTGCTCTCCTTCTTTTACTAAACTGAGATCATAAGCATACCCTGAACACCCAGAAGTTTTAACCGTAATCCTTACTCCAGTAGATTTATCTTTCTTTAGTAATTTTGTAATATGATTAACTGCGCTTTCCGAAAAACTAAAGTCATTATTTGAAATAGTATTTTGCATTGAACCAGTATCCTTTTCTTTCTTTGGGTGAATTTCAGAAACCATATTAATTGTATATTTCGGAATTTCAATAGTTAAATCTTTGTCACCTACCAGAGTTTGACAGCTCAGTCTTGAATTAGGCTCCAATCCCCAAGCCTTATCTAAAAGATCCTCTTCATCGTCTGTTGATTCATTTAAAGTTTCAAAGCCTTCTCTAAATATTACATGGCATGTAGTACAAGCACATGATAGCTCGCATGCGTGTTCAATATCTATTGAGTTATCGAGAAGGTTTTCACAAACAGATTTTCCCGCTACAGATTCAAACTCTGCTCCGTCAGGGCAAAGTTCCTCGTGAGGTAATATTTTTATTTTGGGCATTAATCATTATTTCTTCGACTTTTAAAATCATCTATAGCACGATGAATAGCTTCTTCTGCTAGAACGCTACAATGAATTTTAATTGCCGGAAGTTCTAAAATATCAACAATTTCTTGATTAGAAATTTTTTGAGCCTCTTCCAAAGTTTTGCCTTTAAGCATATCAATCAATTGACCGCTGGATGCTATTGCAGAGCCACATCCATAAGTTTTGAACTTTGCATCTACAATTACATTCTTGTCATCAACATTTTCACATTTAATTTGAAGCTTCATTACATCACCACAAGCAGGAGCTCCAACTATCCCTGTCCCTACCCTATGGAAGTCTTTGTCGCCGGGCTTCCACCTGCCAACACTAGCTCCTTCTGGATTCTTTAATGTTTTTTCAAATTTATCTACAACTTTTTGCGAATAAGCCATATTTACCTCACCATAATAATTCTTCTACGCCCACTCTATTTTATCTAAATCTACGCCATCTTGATACATTTCCCATAGAGGAGATATTTCTCTAAGTTGGGAAACCGAATCTTTAACAAGGTTAATTGTAAATTCAACTTCCTCTTTTTTAGTGAACCTTCCGAAAGAAAACCTAATAGAGCTATGAGCTAATTCATCAGGTCTACCCAAGGCTCTTAGGACATAAGACGGCTCTAGGCTTGCCGAAGTGCAAGCAGAACCAGAGGAAACTGCGATGTTCTTTAAAGCCATTATTAGAGACTCCCCTTCAACAAAGTTAAAAGAAAGATTAAAAATTCCAGGATATCCAGTTTCCAAGCAACCATTAATGTAAATTTCTTCCATGTCTTTTAATCCGTTCCACAAAAGATCTCGAAAAGAAGAAATGGTTTTAAAATCATTTTTCATTTCTGAATTAGCTAATTTGAAGGCCTCACCCATACCAACAATTTGATGTGTTGGTAATGTTCCTGCTCTAATACCTCTCTCCTGACCTCCACCATGAAAAAGTGGTTGTAATCTTATTCTAGGCTTTCTTCTAACATACAATGCGCCGATCCCTTTGGGACCATAAATCTTATGTGCCGAGAAGGACATAAGATCTATTTTTAATTTTGAGAGATCAATGTTAACTTTTCCTGCGCTTTGTGCCGCATCGACATGAAATATAACTCCCTTATCTCTGCATAATTCTCCAATTTCATCTATGTCATTCAGAACGCCAATTTCATTATTAATGTGCATCAAACTTACTAGCGATGTGTCATCTCTTAGGTTGTTTTCAATAGATTCAAGAGAAACTAGACCCTTTTCATTTGTTTCAAGATATGTAACTTCGAATCCTTCACTCTCAAGCTGTCTGCATGTATCTAGGACAGCTTTATGTTCTATTTTTGAAGTAATAATATGTTTACCCTTATCCTTATAAAAATATGCTGCACCCTTTATAGCTAGGTTATCCGACTCAGTAGCACCAGAGGTCCAAATTATTTCACGAGGATCGCAATTTAAAAGTTCAGCAACATTAATTCTAGCTTCTTCAACAAGCTCTTCTGCCTGCCATCCAAAAGCATGAGATCTTGATCCAGGATTTCCAAAATTACCATCTATAGATAAGCAAGACTTCATTTTTTCTATTACCCTTTGATCAACAGGGGTAGTAGAGGCGTAATCGAAATATAGAGGTTTCATTGTCATATTATGTTGCTTAAAAAGTTAAATACAATAGAAGGTACATCATTAATATTCAAAATAATAACCTTATTATATCATCGAATTAAGGTACAATCTAATTAAATGGTTTTTTTTTAAGAGCCATTTAATATCTCAATAATTATTGAAATATAGGGGTTTTTAAGTATATAATCAGATTTTAACTCTGTAATTAAAGGTACATAAAAAAAATAAATTATTGCTATGGATAAGAAATATTTATTTAAAAGGAACAATATTTGGTGGGTTAAAGTCGCTGTACCCAAAAGATATAGAGAAGAATTAGGTTACGATCTAAGACAAACTACCGGTGAAAAAGACTTAGAAAAAGCCCTTCTTGTTAGAGATAAAATAGTTTCTGAACTCAAATCTCATTTCGAAAAAAATCCAAAATTTGATACTGATAATAAAGATTTTTTACAAAAAACAGACATATCGGACCCTCAATATTTTCACAAGGTTGTAGATTGTCAATATGCATGTCCGGCACACACCAATGTCCCTGAATATATAAGATTAATAGCTCAACAAAAATACACTGATGCTTATATGTTGAATTGGGAATCGAATGTTTTTCCAGGAATTTTAGGAAGAACATGTGATAGACCTTGTGAGCCAGCTTGTAGAAGGACAAGAACACATGACAAACCGGTTGCAATTTGCAGACTTAAGAGAGTTACTTATGACAATAAAGGCGACATTGAAGATTTATTGCCAGAAGTCCCAGTTGTAAAAAATGGAAAAAAAATTGCTTTAATAGGTGCGGGTCCTGCATCTTTAACTGTGGCTAGAGATTTGCTGCCGTTAGGATATGAATGCACAATTTTTGAAAAGGATTCAAAACCAGGTGGTTTGATGAGGACTAACATACCCTCTTTTAGATTACCTGAATCAGTTTTAGATGAAGAAGTTTACAGAATTGTAAAAATGGGCGCAGAATTGAAAACTAATTCTTATATAGATGATCTTGAGCCTTTAATAAATAAATACGATTCAATATTTATTGGAACAGGCGCTCCAAAGGGAAAGGACTTAAATCTCCCTGGCAGAAAGGAAGCTTCTGAAAATATTCACATTGGTATCGATTGGCTAACAAGTATTGCTTTTGAACATACAAAAGAAATAGGTAAAAGAGTTTTAGTTATAGGAGGGGGTAATACTGCTATGGATTGTTGCAGATCCGCAGTTAGATTAGGTGCTAAAGATGTAAAAGTAACTGTAAGAAGTCCCTTTTCAAGAATGAAAGCTTCTGACTGGGAAATTGAAGAAGCTATGGAAGAAGGTATTCCAATTTTGGACAATACAAGCCCTAAAGAATTTCTTCTAGATGAAAATGGAAAATTAACAGGTATGAAGTTTGACAAAATGGTTGAAAAAGACATTGATGGTGTTTCTAAACTAGTTCCAAGTGGAGAAGAAGTAGTTTATGAATGCGATGATGTACTCTTAGCGATTGGCCAAGATAATGCGTTCCCTTGGATTAGAAAAGACATTGGTATTGAATTCGGTGAATGGGACATGCCTGTAGTAGATAAAACTACTATGCAGTCTTCTCATCCTAAAGTTTTCTTTGGTGGAGACGCAGCTTGGGGTCCTGAAAATATTATTTGGGCAGTAGCTCACGGACATCAGGCAGCAATTTCTATAGATAATTTTTGTTCAAATGTTGATTTGCTTAACAGACCAGACCCTATAACAAACTTGGTTAGCCAAAAAATGGGAATTCACGAATGGTCTTATGATAATGACATATCGCAAGCTAAGAGATTCGAAGTGCCACATGCAGATCTTTCTAAAGCTCTTGATGATTTAAAAATGGAAGTCGAGCTTGGGTTTGATGAAAAGCTTGCTCTAGAAGAAGCGCAAAGATGCTTAAACTGCGACATGCAAACCGTTTTCGAGGATGACTTATGTATCGAATGTGATGCTTGCGTAGATATTTGCCCCACAGATTGTATTAATTTTATCGATAATGATACTGAACAAGAGATCAGAGGTAAGTTAAGGGTGCCAGCATTAAATCTTGATCAAAGTCTATACGTGTCCGGTGAGCTGAAAACTAAAAGAAGAATGGTTAAAGACGAAGATATGTGCGTTCACTGTGGCCTTTGTGCTGAAAGATGTCCAACCGGTGCTTGGGATATGAAAAAAAATACTTATATTGAAGGGCACACTTTGAATAATAAGATTAAGGTCAAAGAAGTAGCCTAATGTTCAATCCTAAAGTACTAGATTCAATACAATCTACTAATGATTTTGTAATTAAATTTGCAAACGTTAATGGAACTGGCTCAGCAAGTGCAAATCAAATGTTTGCTAAGGCGATTTTTAGAATGGGCATTCCAGTTAGTCCGAAAAATATTTTTCCTTCTAATATTCAGGGATTGCCAACATGGTTTGAAGTTAGAGTAAGTGAAAAAGGATACTTGGGGCAAAGAGGTGGAGTTGATATTTCAGTAGCAATGAATCCTCAAAGCTACTCCAAGGATATAGAAGAAATATCTGAAGGTGGCTATCTTTTATATGACTCAACTTGGAAAAGAAATTTCAACAGAGATGACATTAACATTATTGAGATTCCATTGACTCAGCTATGTGTCGATACCTTTAAAAATCCAAAACAAAGAGCGCTTTTCAAAAATATTGCTTATGTTGGTGCATTATCTGCTTTGATGGAAATTGAATATGAAGTTTTAGAATCAATTATTTCAGAACAATTTATTAATAAACCTGCCTTGATAGAACCAAACATCAAGGCATTAAATTTAGGAAGAGACTATGTTCTTGAAAACTTGGATTATCCAATTGGAATAAAATTATCAAGAAAAAATCTTCTGGAGAATAAAATTCTTATATCTGGAAACGAAGCAGCCGGTCTAGGCGCAGTATATGGTGGAGCAACATTTTGTTCTTGGTACCCTATCACTCCCTCCACTTCTCTTGCTGAAGGTTATGAAAAGTATGCAAAAAAATACAGAGTTCATGAAAAAAGTGGGAAAAACCTTTATGCAAGTGTACAAGCTGAAGACGAGCTTGCTGCTGTTGGAATGGCCATAGGGGCTAACTGGAACGGTGCTAGAGGTTTTACAGCCACGAGTGGTCCAGGAATTTCTTTAATGAGTGAATTCTTGGGTTTAGCTTATTTTGCTGAAATTCCTCTAGTAGTTTTTAATGTGCAAAGAGGTGGTCCCTCCACAGGCATGCCAACAAGAACGCAACAATCAGACGTTTTAGCCTGCGCATATGCTTCTCATGGAGATACCAAACATGTGTTACTTTTTCCAGCAGATCCTAAAGATTGTTTTGATTTTTCTGCGAAAGCATTTGATCTTGCTGACCAACTTCAAACTCCAGTATTTGTTGTCAGTGATTTAGATATGGGTATGAATGATTGGGTTTGTGACAAGTTTGAATGGGACGATACTGTTTCTTACAACAAGGGAAAAGTTTTAGATTATGAAGCGCTTGAGAAAATTGACTCTTTCGGAAGATATCTGGACTCTGATAATGATGGTATTTGTTACAGAACCTATCCGGGCACCCACCCTGAAAAAGGAGCTTATTTTACTAGAGGAACTTCACATGACGAATATGCTAGATATACTGAAGATGGAAATATAAACGCTCAAACCCTCACAAGATTGATGAGAAAATTTAGAACTGCTACTGATTTAGTTCCTGAGCCAATAATTGAAATTAATGGTGAAGACAGTTGTGGGGTGATTTACTACGGCAGTTCAAAACCTGCTGTATTAGAAGCCAAAGATATATTGAAAACTAAAAATATTAATTTAGATCTGATGCAAATTAGGTCTTTTCCTTTTAATCTAGATGTTTGGGAGTTCATTGCTAATCATGATCGAATTTATGTTGTGGAGCAAAATAGAGACAGTCAAATGAGAACTTTAATCATGGCTGAAGGAGGAATTTCAGCAGAGATTTTAAGGCCTCTGGTTCATTTCACTGGAGACCCTATTGAGGCTTCATACATTGTGAATAAAATTTCGGAGAGAGAAGTTAATTACAAATCTCATAAGAATATTAAAGAAAGATAAAAATGTCATTTAAAAAACCAATTAATCATCATCCTAGACTTGAGGTAAATCAACTTGGGCTAACTAGAAGAGACTATGAAGGCGCCATATCTACTTTATGTGCAGGTTGCGGTCATGATTCTATCAGTGCATGTATTATTGAAGCTTGTTTTCAGTTAAATATTGAAGCTTATAAAGTTGCAAAATTATCTGGCATAGGTTGCTCTTCAAAAGCTCCTGCATATTTTCTAAATCAATCACATGGATTCAACTCAGTTCATGGCCGAATGCCATCTGTTGCTACTGGTGCAAATTGTGCGAATGGAGATTTGCTTTATTTAGGAATATCAGGCGATGGTGATAGTGCTTCTATAGGCATTGGTCAGTTTATCCATGCGATTAGACGTCAGATTAATATGGTCTATTTTGTAGAAAATAATGGTACCTATGGTTTAACTAAAGGACAATTTTCTGCAACTAATGATCTCGAATCAAAAAATAAATATGGAGAAGATAATCTTTTCAAGCCAATTGATTTAGCGTCTATGGCGATTCAATTAGGGGCAAGTTATGTGGCAAGAAGTTTTTCTGGTGACAGAGATCAACTCATTCCCCTTATAAAAGGAGCTATTCAACATAAAGGGTTTGCTTTGCTGGATATCATAAGCCCATGTGTAACCTTCAATAATCATGATACTTCGACAAAAAGTTATGATTACATCAGAAACCATAACGAAGCAGTTGGAAAAACGGATTTCGTTCCACTAGGTGAAGAAATTACTACTTCTTATGCCTCAGGATCATCGGTTGAAGTTAACCTTCATGATGGTTCTAAAATTTCTCTAGAAAAAGTAAATTCTAAATTCGATCCAACCGATCAAGGAAAGTCACTGAGTTATATAAGAGAAAAAAGTGAAGAAGGTAAATTATTAACTGGCCTTCTTTATTTTGACGAAAACTCAAATGATCTTCATGAGACTTTAAATCTTACAAAAAAACCATTAAATCAGCTCACTCAAGAGGAACTTTGTCCTGGGGAAGAAATACTTAGAGAAATTAATAATGGCTTAAGTTAGCTCGATTCCTAATCTGTGAGCAATTTCTTGATAAGATTCAACTACATCGCCAAGGCCTAATCTAAATCGATCTTTATCGAGCTTCTTTTTTGTTTCTTTATCCCAAACTCTACATCCGTCTGGGGTAAATTCGTCACCCAAATAAATTTTTCCATCTGAAAGTCCAAATTCAATTTTAAAATCCACTAAAATTAAATCAGCTTCATCAAAAAGAGAAACAAGAATTGAATTAGTCTTGAGGGTAAGATCTTTCATAATTTCAATGTCAGAATCTTTTGCCCATCCAAATGCCGTAATGTGGCAATCATTGATAAGTGGATCTCCAAGGTCATCGTCTTTATAAAAGAATTCAAAAATTGGAGGCTCCATTTTCATTCCCTCTTCTAATCCAAGGCGCTTGCAAATACTTCCTGCTGCGAAGTTTCTAACTACACATTCAATTGGAAACATATCTAAAGACATCACTATGCTTTCATTGGGACTAGATACTTCTAAATGATGATTGGGAACATCATTGTCATTTAAATGTTCCATTATGTGGCTATTGAACCTATTATTAACAGTGCCTTTTCCCGCAATTTGTTCAATCTTCTTTCCATCAAATGCCGAAGTATCATCTTTGTATTCCATAACTAATTTTTTAGGATCTTCAGTAATGTAGAGTGACTTGGCTTTACCGGTTTTAAGTAATTCTTTTTTTTCTAGCATGATCTATGTAAGGACTTGATTTAATTGCGAAATGATCTCTCTCGAAATCTCAAGATCTTTATTTTCCATGAAAACTGAAATTATTGAAATATCTTCTTCCATTTTCTCTACTTTTACTTGAATCAATCTATCGCTTTGATTTCTTCCAAAAAAAGACGATTCGCCTTTCCAAGAAAGGTAAAATTTTCCTTCGTCTCTATTTTTATCCACCAGTTCAAAACCAGCGATTTTTATTGATCTCTCTACAGCAGCCCAAGCTCTTGGATAACTTATCATCACTTTAATTTTGGTATCACCGTCTTCATCATCCTCAAAAACAAATGCTTTATCTTCATTATTTAAATTCAGCGCTACCAGAGATGTGCCGCTTACTGGATCCGAATTACTAAAAAAATCTAAGATTTTTTTTACATTGTTCTCTATTAAATCTGTTTCTGTTTCTTCTTTAGCCCATGTGTTATCTTGTAAGACAAGATGAGAAATGAATAGCTCGGAACTTTCTCTTTGCAAACCCCTTTCAAGTTTAAATTGTATTTTTGACCTTTTTCCGAAATGATCAAATTCTTGACTTTCCATTGTCCCTAAATTTGCGTTTATATTTTCTAAGGTTACAAAAGAGTCAGTTTCAAAATACTCTCTCATAATTGGCCAAACTTTACTTGGTTCTAGACCTAAGTAAATCCACCTTATTTCTCCTAGAGAATGAAGTCTGATTTCGTTCGAATTATCTGCCGAAAAAAATTGCTTAGGCAAGGGTAAATCGTAAACTAATTGAGGAGATTTAATATTTGTAGCGGGAATTGGAAACAAGTCTATAGAATTATTTACATCTATATCAATTAGATCTTCTAAACTCTCATTATCCTTTTCTGAAAGATAAACGTTTGCTTTTGAATTGGAAGGATCAGAAGCGCAACCAATCAAAAAAACTAAAACAAAAATAGCGCAATAAATTTTCATTCAGATTAAATCAAGTTTATTTAGTTCCTCTTTTATTTCATGGTGAAATTTATGATCTAGCCAAGTTAATGGAAGTCTTATTCCTTCATCAATTAACCCCATGTTTTTAAGGGCAAATTTTACTGGAATCGGATTAGATTCAACAAATAAAAGTTTATTTATTTTCTCCAATCGTTTTTTTATTTCCTGTAAATCATCTGAATTATTGCTGGCAGCTTCACACATTTTGGCAATCATATTCGGCAGGATATTGGAAGTTACAGAAATTGTTCCGTGCCCTCCTCTAGAAATAAATTCAAAAGAAGTTTCATCGTCTCCTGAAAATAAAGAAAAATTATCTGATTCTATTTCTTCGATACATTTATGTTTTATCTCATCAAAGACTTTTAAATCTCCAGTAGCATCCTTTACACCAATAATGTTCGGATTTGAACAAAGTCTCTTGATCGTATTGACATCAATATTGCTTGCTGTCCTTGAGGGTACATTGTAAATAATTTGAGGAATATCAACTTGATTTGCTATTTCTGTAAAATGTCTAAACAGGCCTTCTTGAGTAGGCTTATTATAATAAGGCGAAACTAAAAGAGCAGCATCTGCACCAAGGTCTCTAGCTTCTTTAGTCAGCTCAATAGCTTCTTTAGTTGAATTTGCTCCAGTACCAGCAATTATGGGCACTCTATTATTAGAAATTTTTATGAAAAAACTAATTATTTCTAAATGTTCTTCTACATCGACTGTTGCGGATTCTCCGGTCGTTCCTACTGCTACCAATCCATTAATGCCTTCGGATATCTGAAACTCAATTAATTTTTCTAAAGATGAAAAATCTAGAGACCCATCCATTTTCATGGGAGTAGCTAAAGCTGTGATGGCGCCTTTAATATTCATTAAAAACTTTATTTTATCTTAAATTTCATTAATAATTTAACGATAAAAATGAAAGTTAAAATTAATAAAAAAGTTCCAAATTTTAATGTCTCTGTAACAGGAAAGGATCGATTGAATTCTAAAGATTTACTGGGAAAAAAAGTTGTCATTTACTTTTATCCAAAAGACAACACACCGGGCTGCACAACTGAAGGTGAAAATTTTCGTGACTTCTATCCTCAATTTAAAAAATTAAATACTGAAATTTATGGTGTTTCGAGAGAAAGCATTAAATCTCATGAAAATTTTATCGATAAATATAGTTTTCCTTTTGAATTGATTTCTGACCCTGACGAGTCATTATGTAATTTATTTGATGTGATTAAAGAAAAAAGCATGTACGGAAAAAAATACATGGGGATAGAAAGGAGTACATTTCTTATTGATGAAAAAGGAAAGCTAGTTAAGGAATGGAGAAAAGTAAAGATTCCTGGTCACGTGGAAGAAGTTCTAGAATCAATCAGTTCCAGCAGCTAACTCATTTTTTGGCCAAACCCTAAATATCGCCCTAATAAATGTAGCTATAGGAACCGCTAATAGTAGCCCCCAAAAACCCCAAATACCTCCAAATATTAATATTGCTAGAATAATTAATACTGGATGGAGATTAACCTCTCGGCCTAGCAAGAGTGGAAAAAGAAAATTTCCATCTAAAGTTTGGATTACTAAATAACTTCCTAAAAAAATAAAAAAAGTTGTGTCTAAACCATATTGAAAGAGTCCAATAGCTACAACTGGAATCGTCACAATTATTGCTCCAAATAAAGGAACTAACTCATTTTTTGGCCAAACCCTAAATATCGCCCTAATAAATGTAGCTATAGGAACCGCTAATAGTAGCCCCCAAAAACCCCAAATACCTCCAAATATTAATATTGCTAGAATAATTAATACTGGATGGAGATTAACCTCTCGGCCTAGCAAGAGTGGAAAAAGAAAATTTCCATCTAAAGTTTGGATTACTAAATAACTTCCTAAAAAAATAAAAAAAGTTGTGTCTAAACCATATTGAAAGAGTCCAATAGCTACAACTGGAATCGTCACAATTATTGCTCCAAATAAAGGAACTAAAACAGATAGTCCAACCATAATACCAAGCAAAATAGAATAATTTACTCCTATTAGCTCGAATACAATTGATGTCACAACTCCAACAATAATCATCTCAAGAGCTTTTCCCCTCACGTAACCAAACAACTGAACATTTAAATCTCTCCACAAAGTAGATAAAAGTTTAGAATTTTTTGGCAAGAAATAAGTCGCATAACCAATCATTTCTTTTTTATCTTTCAAAAAAAAGAAAACAAAAAAGGGAATCAAAATAATATAAATCAATGCATTCATTGCTGCTGAAAATCCTGCGTTCATTTGAATAAGAATTTGTTCAGCTATAGTCGGAAGAAAAGAAGTGACACTTCCAGCTAAGCTATCTACTTGACTCTGAGAGAACAATTCTGGGTACTCAAGAAGCAACCCTTGAGCAAGTTTTTCAACATAACTTGCTATCGCTGGTAACTCGTTTATTAGAGATCCAATCTGGGAAGTTATGAGAGGTAAAATCAAAAAGATTGAAACATAAAATACTGTAAATATTAAAAAAGCCAAAAATAAAGATAAATTATTCGATACGCCTCTATATTTAAAATAATTCATCGCTCCATTGAGTAAATAAGCTATTAATAAAGCTACAAAGAAAGGTGTTATAAGGCTGCCAATAAAATAAATTAAAACAAGAGATATGATTATAAGCAGAAGAGCTACGTATTGTTCTTCTTTGAAAAAGTAAGTATCAAAGAAATTTTTCAAAAAATTAAACATGTAAATTCTCAGAATATTTAACTAAAATATCAACGTTTAAGAATTATACTTTTTTAAATGAAATATTTTTATTTATTTTTACTTATATCTTTTTCTACGACTTCTTTTAATCAGACTGAAGATAATCTGCCTTTATTGGGGGATCCTTCGTCTGCAGCAATTTCATTATCTGGTGAATACGAACTTGGTCGACTTTGGCTTTCAATCTTTAGATCTTCTGTAAAAGAGTATGAAGACCCATTAACGACTACTTATTTGGAAGACCTGATATATAGAATTTCTGAAACTAGTGAAGTAAGAGATAGAAGGTATGAATTTGTAATAGTAGATGATGAATCTATAAATGCTTTCGCCGCTCCTGGTGGAATCATTGGTGTTAATAAAGGTATGTTTTTAAAAACTGACTTTGAATCTGAGTTTGCGTCTGTGATGTGTCATGAATTGGCACATTTGAGCCAAAGACATTTCGCAAGGTCTCAATCTCAAATGACAGCCCTAGGTAATGCCCTGCTTATTCTAGGTAGTGTTGCCGTTGCTGCAGCTTCAGGAAGTCCCGAAGGGATTTACTTAGGCCCCGCTTTGATCCAACAACTCTCGATTAACTACACTAGAAGCAATGAAAGAGAAGCGGATAGAATTGGTTTTAACAATTTAGTTAGAGCAGGTTTTGATCCAAAAGGCATGTCAAGCATGTTTCAGAAACTTCAAAAATCTAGGGGTAATAATGATGAAGAATATTCTTATTTAATGAGTCATCCGCTTCCAAAAGAGAGAATAACAGATGCTAGACTTAGAGAATCAGAAATCAAAAAAGAAAACGAGTACAGAGATTCGCTAGATTTTTATTTAATAAAAGCTAGATCAATCGTTTCCTCCTCATCTAACGTAAGAGATCTTATCAAAGGATATCAGAATATTCTTTCTTCAAACCTTGATCAAAAATCAATAATTGCAGCAGAGTACGGACTTGTACTTTCTTATAAAAAATTAAAAAATTTTCCAGTTGCTTTTAAAGCGTTAAGAAATTTACTTGATCAACTTCCCGATAATCTAATTTTTCAGACAACACTTATGGAGTTACATTTAGCTGAAGAAAATAATTTCGAGGCCGTATCTGTCGGCGAGACTTTACTTGGTTTAAATCAAGATAATTATGCCATTTCAAAAATTTTAGCTAGAGCTTATTTACAAAACAACCAACCAAAAGACGCTGAAGGCATTTTAATAGAATTAAGTAGAAATAAGCCTTCTGATCCTTCAGTTTGGTACGAACTTGCAGAAGCACAAGGTTTATCCGGCAATATTCTTGGTTTACACAGATCCCGTGCTGAGTTTTTCATGTTAACAGGAAGATATGACGCAGCAATTTTCCAGCTAAGAGAGGCTCTGAAACTTTCAAAAAATTTTTTTGAAATTAGAGAATCTATCGTTAGTAGGCTCGAAGATATATTTGAAACAAAAAAAGCTTTGAGAGAATTATCTTAAAAAGTTAGTTTGTTTTTAAATCATTAGGAATTTCTATATTTCCGCCTCCAAGCAAATGAATATGAAGATGGAAAACAGTCTGGCCCGCTTTTTCCCCATTATTAATGATTACATTAAAAGCTTCATCAATTCCTTCTTTTTTAGCCATATTTCTAACAATTTTTAATAAATGCCCTAAAAGCTGGGTATCTTCATCTGAACTCTCTGATAACTTCGATATAGGTTTTTTTGGAATAATTAATAAATGAACTGGGGCTTTAGGTGCGATATCTTTAATGACAATACATTGGGAATCTTCAAACAAAATTTCAGAAGGAATTTCTCTATCAATTATTTTTTCAAAGATTGATTTATCCATAACAATTAAAAAAATTTATAGCTTACATAGCTTGCTAGTAAACAAAAAACGATACTCATCATAAAGTATATGATACTTGCAAAAACTCCAATTTGTTCGTAGAAAAGAATTGCCTCTTTCGTGAAAGCAGAAAAAGTCGTAAAAGAACCGAGAAATCCAATTCCAAAAAAAAACTGTATATGTTTTGAAAAATTGAGGTTGTCATTCATCAAAAAACCTATGAGAAAACAGCCCAATATATTGATAATCAATGTACCTGAAGCGAACCCAAGAATTGAGAAGTTATTGAAAAGGTTAGTTAAGAAAAATCTCGATCCAGCTCCAAGACCTCCTCCAACAAATATCAACAAATAACTCATAATTCCTGGTGGGTCGTATAGGATTCGAACCTATGACCAATTGATTAAAAGCCAACTGCTCTACCAACTGAGCTAACGACCCAAAAGGAAAGAATTATAACAAATCAATTATTAAGTTTAACTAATTCTTGTTCGGAGAGAATAGCTGCAGTCGAATCAGGATAATTTTGTATAACATTATTAAAATTACTTATAGCCTTTACTTGATCTTCTAATTCAAGAAAAATTAATCCAATTTTATAAAATGATTCCGGTGCCCTTTCATTTTCAGGAAAATTTATTAAAAGGGAATTGAAGGTTTCTAAGGAATCTTGAAACATTTGTTGCAAGAGATAAATATCAGCTAAATAAAAATAAGCTTCAACTACATATTCCCCTTCAGGATAAGACATTATCAATAGCCTTAAATTTTCTGCTGCTTCGGAGTATCTAGAGTTTTCTATTAACCTTAAAGAATTTGACCAGAGCGCGAATTCTTCTTCAGTTTCGGTATTATCTGTAAGTCCTGAAAGAGGATTTTCATCTCTTGTTTCACTTTCTTCTAAAACTTCAGAGTCTGCTTCGGATAATAAAATTAATGTTTCAAGTTGATGTATGCGTCTATCTAAATCAATATATCTAAGTTGATTCGCTTCTTCTATTCGTGACAACTCATAAGAATTTTGATCGATACTATTTGATAAATTAGCGATTTCCTCTTCGAGTTTAATTAACTTTTCTAATAAAATTTCAAAAGATTCATTTTTCTGTTGAGCTAAGCCTAAACTCGAAAGAGTAAATATAGAAAGGATCAATATAAGATTTTTTATCACGTGATTTAAATTACTAGAATAAGGCTATTTCAACTCTTCGGTTTTGTTTCCAATCGTCTTCAGTTGAGCCAAAACTTATTGGCTTCTCTTCTCCATAACTTATGATTTTTATTTTTGATGAGGGAACTCCTTGAATTATTAGATAGTTTTTTACTTCTATCGCCCTTTTTTCTCCTAAAGCTAGATTGTATTCCCTAGTTCCCCTCTCATCACAATGTCCTTCTAATCTGATAATACTGGCTTTTTTTGATTCTTCGACGTATTTGGAGAGAACTTCTTTAGTAGAGTTACTCAAAGCACTTTTATCGAAATCGAAATAGACTTTTTCTTGAAGACTTGTTTTTATTTTATCCGCTTCGTCATAGTCAATACCATCAATTCCTAGATAATCTGTTGTGCTTACAGTATCACTCACTGTGGTAGCACAACCTATAAAAAAGGTTATAAAAAATAGCATTAAAAAATTCTTGTTAATTCTCATTAGATTTCCTCCAGATATTGTAAATTAAAGCATATAAATATTAGACAATTTTAAAAATCATTAGTTCAAAAAAGGAGACCAAGCAGGCTCTCTAATAGAGCCTAATTTTACAGGAAGCTGAAATTTAGATTTTTTATCCACAGTAATTCCAGCTAAATATCCTTGCTCATCTTTTTTGGCAGAGTAAATAATAATATGTCCATTGGGTGAAATTGTTGGAGATTCATCTAAAGAAGTTTTTGTAACAATATTAATAAACTTATTTTTAAGATTTTTTGTCGCAATGTGAAAGACTCCATTATTCCCATGTACCAGAACAATATTATTTCCATTTGGAAAAAATCTTGATCTTGCATTGTAATTTCCTTCCATCGTCAATCTTTTGACTCTTTTATTAGAGATCTTAACTTCAAAAATCTGAGGACTTCCTGATCGATTTGAAGTAAACAATAGTCGCTTTCCATTGGGAGACCATGCCGGCTCAGTGTCGATACCATAATGATCAGTAAGGCGAGTTATTTTTTTAGTCTTTAAATTATAAATATAAATATCTGGGTTTCCTGACATTGAGATTACAAATGCTAAATATTTAGAATCTGGAGACCAAACGGGAGCACTTTTACTCATTCCAAGAGTTGGAATTGTTTCTCTTTGGCCAGTGACAAGGTTTTGAATAAATATCTCTGCAAAACCTTTTTCAAAAGACACGTAAGCAAGTTTTTTTCCATCCGGTGACCAATCTGGCGACATTAAGGGTGAATTAGATGAAAATAAAATTTCTTCATTTTTCCCATCTATATCAGATACGCAAATACTGTATTCCTCTGGACCAGGATTCAAAATATAAGCTAGTTTTGTATTGAATATGCCTTTCAGGCCTGTAATGCTTTCATAAACTCTATCACTTATAATTTTTGTAATGAGTTCAATTTCTTCTTTGCTGCCGTTTACGTCTCCATTTAAGACAATTCTTTCTAAATTAATGTCTGAAACAAAGTAATTAATGTTAACGGTTTTATCTAAAGAAGTAATATTTCCAAAAACAACATAGTCTGAAGAGAGAAGTTTCCAGTCTCTAAAGAAAAAATCCTCTACTTTTGTGGGATAAGAAAGCATCTTCTCGGATGGTAATAATTCAAACTCTCCAAAAAGATTTAATTTTTCGTTAATTAAATCTCTAATTTGGAAATTAAATTTATTATTCTCAATATTCATAAAAGGTACTACGGCAATATTTGGAAGCTTTTCAGTCCCTTTGATGATTTCAATCTGCAATTTAGCTTGTACGTCGAAAGAAGCAAAATAAATTAAAACAAAAAAGGAAAATTTTACAATCATGACTTAAATACCAAAGTTATTTCCCTAAAGTATTTTTCAAAGTCAGTCCTTTTTATTTCCGATAACTCAGTTAAAAAATTAACTTTTGAGACTGCCTTTAAAGCAGATTCATCAAATTTTTTATTTCCACTTGAACTTATTAAAGATGATGAAAGTATTTCTCCTGAAGGAGACAAAGTAAGTTTGATTGAAGCCTGGATATTTTCATTCAAAACAGATGGTTTGTTCCACAGATTAATAAATTTTGCTTGAATCAAATTTATAGTCTTGAGATTTTTATTTAATTCAAGATTTTCGAGGGTTTCTTTCGCTGAAATCGATAAATTAGAATTATTAGGCTGACTCTCTAAGTTTTTCTTAAAAGGAGTATTTATTTCTTTTTTTTCTAAATCTAATAAAGAAATTATTTCGGAAGAACCTTTGATTTTATTTTCTTCTCTTTTTTCTTGTACAAAACCAATTGGAATTACTTCGAAAATCTTCTCCTTAGGGAGAAAAATTGAAAAATCTAAAGTTATGACCAGCAAAATGAGTACATGTCCTAATAGAGAGAAAACAAAACCTAACTGATAATTAATCATTTTCTGGTTCTGTGAGAAAATTAATTGAGTTAGGTTTTAACTTTTGCAAAGAAGACATTAATTTTGCTACATCATCAAAAATTACTTGAGAATCCGCTCTTATAAAAACTTCGATTTTATTACTAGTTATAATTTTTTTTAATTCGTTTTCAATTTTTTCTAAAGTTAACTCTTGATCTTTGAAAGTATCAAGCTCTAAATAATATTTGCCTGAACTATTGATAGATATTGTCAAAGAATTATTTTCAAAATCGTCTATTGGTGCTGAATCTACTTTTGGCAGATCAACATTTATTCCCTGAATAATAAAAGGCGCAGTCACCATAAATATAAGAAGTAAAACCAACATGATATCTACATAGGGAATCACATTAATTTCGGCAAGATATTTCTTAGGGTTATTGGCTCTCATCAATTTGGTTAGAAAAAATAATAATTAATTCTTCGGAGAAATTACTGTACTCGTTTACAAAGGAATTAATCTTGTTCAAATTCCAATTGTATGAAACCAAAGCTGGAATAGCTGCAAATAAACCCAATGCAGTCGCTATTAAAGCTTCAGAAATTCCTGGTGCTACAACAGTTATTGAAACTTGCGTTAACTGAGATAAACCTCCAAAGGCATTCATGATACCCCAAACAGTGCCAAATAATCCTATATAGGGGCTCACTGAGGCAGCGGTAGAGAGAAAAGGTAGCCTTTTAGAAAATTCTTCTTCGCATCTAGAAATAGTTATTTCTAAAATTTTTTTAATTTGATCAAGATTTGGAGGTTTTTTTGCTTTTTTACTAAATTCTTTAAATCCAGATACAAAAACTTGCTCTAAACCTATTAGTTTTTCTTTTCTCTGAAGTTTAGTAAAAATTTTTTCAAGATCGTTGTTTGTCCAAAAAATTTTATTGAATTCATATATATCTCGCTCTGCTCTCTTAAAAGTTATATATTTTTCAACAATGAACCACCAAGATACAAAAGAGATAATTAGTAAAGTTATTAAAACAAGTTTGACAACCAAACTTGCTTGAAAAAAAAGAGAAATTAAATCTATTTCAAATGCCATTACTTTTCTCCATCATTGAATTAAGAAGCTTTGAAGGTACTTTAGTAGGTTTTTTGTTATTTGTTTCCAAACATCCACATTTGACATCAGCTGTTAAAATTTTAAGACCATTGGAATCTAAAACCTCTTGATAAAAGGAAAAAGTGACATTTTTTACTCCAAAGATTTTACTTCTAACCTCTATTATGTCGTCTAGTTCAGCTGGTTTTATAAAATCTAGGCTAACTTTTTTCACTACAAAAATAATATCATTATCTAAAAGTTGTTTTTGATCGTAGCCAATTTCTCGTAAGAATTCGGTTCTACCTCTTTCTAAAAACTTTAAGTAATTTGAGTTGTAAACTACTCCTTGTGCATCAGTGTCTTCAAAATAAATTCTTATTTTTAATGACGACATTATTAGCTTTTGTGAGACTTTATATCTTCTTGGTAGAGAGTTTTTATTAAATAAACAAAATCCTTCCACAATAAATCACACGTATTGGAATTGTCTTTGTCTAATGAAGGATTTACAGAATACAAAGGAACTCTAACTTTAATAGGTCTATTGTTAAATTTATAAATTAAAGCAGGTAATTCTCTTTCTTTTATCGAATCCAAAACTTGATTCCACCAATTTTCAATTGGCTCATTACCTTGGCCGTAACGTTTACATTCTAGGTGCCATCTACCAAGGATTAGGTCAGGTAAAAATTTTTCTCTTGTCTGTTCTAAGATTCGTTTTAAAGGAATTGTTAATTCAAGTTCTTCGTTTAATAAATTTGCGATTTCCCGCTCAAAGGCTGCTCCTTTATTTCTAGAATTTGTCATTTTAATTTATACCCTCTAGAGAAAATTCTGCGTTAGAAAAAACATTCTGCACATCATCTAAATCCTCTAAGCTTTCAATTAGATTTAAAACTTTTTCAGTTTCTTCAGAGTTTAATTTTATACTTTGACTCGAATCCATAATAATTTCAGTTTCTATCACCTCAATACTTTCTTTGAGTAATGCATTCTTTGTATTATGAATACTATTTGGATCGGTATAAATAATTGTTAATTCTTCATCGGATGATTCAATATCTTCTATCCCCTCTGAAATTAATAAATCTAGTAATTTTTCTTGATTAGATTCTCTAACAATTATTTGGCCTTTTTTCTTGAACAAATAACCTACTGAACCATCAGTTCCGAGGCTGCCTCCTGCTTTTGAAAAAGCATGTCTTATTTCAGCTACTGTGCGATTTTTATTATCAGACATTGCTTCAATAAATACCGCAACGCCATTTGGTCCGTATCCTTCGTATGAAATCTCCTCTAAATTTCCCGAATCATTGTCTCCTGAACCTCTAGCAATTGCTCTTTCAATTGTATCTTTAGGCATATTTGCCCCTAAGGCTTTATCTAGAGCTAACCTTAATCTTGGATTATCAGCAACTTCTGAACCGCCAAGCTTTGAAGCTACCGTAAGTTCTCTGATTAACTTAGAAAAGATCTTTTGTTTCTTCTCATCTTGCCGCCCTTTTCTATGCTTTATATTCGCCCATTTGGAATGGCCAGCCATTTATTCTTTCTCCTCAAATGTAGACTTAATTGCCAAATCGTCTAATTCTTCTTCCGAAACTTTATCTGGAGCTTCAGTCATTAAACACATCGCTGATTGAGTCTTCGGGAAAGCGATGACGTCTCTTATTGAATCTTCGCCTGCCATCAGCATAACAATTCTATCCAATCCAAAAGCAATCCCTCCATGAGGTGGGCAACCATATTCTAAGGCTTCCAGGAAAAATCCAAATTTTTTATTTGCTTCTTTCTCTGAAATTCCGAGGATAGAAAAAATCTTTTTTTGCTCCTCAATGTCATAAATACGCATTGAACCGCCTCCAAGTTCGTATCCATTTAAGACCAAGTCATAAGCCTCGGAAAGAGCCTTACTTGGATTCTTTTCTAAAATTTCTAAAGAACTTAAGGATTTTGTAAATGGGTGATGTGAAGGTGTTAAAGAGCCGTCAGGGGTCTCTTCAAATACTGGAAAATCTGTAACCCATACTGGCTTCCAATCCGACTTATCAATCAAGCTCAAATCAAATCCGAGTTCTTGTCTTAGTGCTCCTAAAGAATCAAAAACTATCTTTTTATCTCCAGCACCAAAGAAAACCGTATCGCCCTCTTTTAAATTTAATCTAGAAATTAATTTACTTATTTCTTCTTCTGATAAAAATTTAACTATTGGAGATTGAAGACCATTTTTTAGATCACTTAAATCATTTATTTTTATGTAAGCCAAGCCTTTTGCTCCAAAATTTCCTACGAATTTTGTATACTGATCAATTTGACTCCTTGAAAGCTCTTTATCAATTTTTAAAGCCAATAATTTACTTTTCTCATCATTTGCCGGATCTTTAAATACTTTAAAATCAGATTCGAAAAAAATATCTTTTACGTCCTCTAAGACGAGTGGATTCCTTAAATCCGGTTTATCTGATCCATACTTCTCCATAGCTTCTGAGTAGGATATTCTTGGAAATTTACTTAATTTTACTCCTAATATAGCTTTAAATAGATCTACCATTAATTTTTCAGAAATACTCATTACTTCTTCACAAGAAGTAAAAGACATTTCAATATCAATCTGAGTAAACTCTGGTTGTCTGTCCTTACGCGTGTCCTCATCTCTAAAACATCTAGCTATTTGAAAATACTTATTAAATCCACTTACCATGAGCAGTTGCTTAAAAAGTTGTGGTGATTGTGGAAGAGCATAAAATTTACCTTGGTTCACTCGACTGGGTATCAAAAAGTCTCTAGCTCCTTCTGGTGTTGCTTTGGTCATCATTGGAGTATCTATTTCAATGAATTCTTTTTTAGCTAAAAAATTTCTGATGAAATTATTTATATTTGAGCGCATAACTAAATTATTATGCATTTCAGGTCTTCTAAGGTCTAAATAACGGTATTTCAATCTAATTTCTTCTCCAGCCTTAGAATATTCATCTAACTGAAATGGAAGAGGTTTGCTTTTAGAAAAAATATTTAATTTATTTGCATAAACCTCAATTTCACCTGTTGCCATTTTTTTATTCTGAGTTCCATCAGGCCTTGCTTTAACCTTCCCAGTAATTTCGATGACAAATTCATTCCTAATTGTTTCAGCAATATTAAAAATTTCTTTTTCATCTGGCTCAATAACTACTTGAACTATCTCTAAATCTTTTCTTAAATCTATAAATATAACTCCACCGTGATCTCTTATTTTTTCCACCCAACCATTAATGGTAACGATTTTGTCTTTATCTGATAGGGATAAATTAAAAACTGAAGAACTCATTTAAGTATCTGATTTTGGCTGATCTTTTTTAATAGATTTTTTGTTTTGATCCTGTTTCTTTTGATTAGGTTCTTTAGATTGTACTAAATTTTTCTTCTTTCCAGTTTTAAAGTCTGTTTCATACCAGCCTTTTCCATCAAGCCTAAAGCTAGGAGCTGATACAACTCTTTGTAAGTTAGATTTTTTTTCACAATCACATTTTATTTTTTTGTTTGCTTCAGAAATACTGAGTATTTTTTCAAACTTTTTATTGCATTTTAAACACTGAAATTCATAAATTGGCATAATTGATCTCTTCGATTAACAAATTAAACGATGATTAAATCAAATATGATTAAGCCAATAGCTTCTGGTATTTATAGTTGGCTTCCGTTGGGAACCTTAATTTTAAAGAAAGTAGAAAATATAATAAGAGCCGAACTTTCTAATGGTGGTTGTCTAGAAATAATTATGCCTTTAGTTCAGCCTAAAGATCTTTGGGATCTATCAGGAAGATCAAGTGAATATGGTCCAGAATTACTTGGGTTTAAAGATAGAAATGAACGAGACTTTTATCTCGGTCCTACTCATGAAGAAATAGTTACCGAATTAGCTAAAAAAGAAGTTAAAAGCCATAAGGATCTACCAGTAACTTTTTTTCAAATACAAAATAAATTTAGAGATGAAATTAGACCAAGATTTGGGGTTATGAGGGCTAGAGAATTTCTTATGAAAGATGCCTACTCATTTGGAAGTGATGAAAAATCTATGAATGATTCCTACTCTAAAATGAAAAAAATATATAAAAATATTTTTGACAGAATTGGTTTAGATTACAAAATTGTATCTGCTGATTCTGGTTCTATAGGTGGAGACAAATCAGAAGAGTTTCATGTACTTGCTGATTCTGGTGAAGATACTCTTGTTTTAAGTAACGAAAGCGAATTTGCCTGCAACATAGAATTAATGGACGAAAAAGATCCAAAAAAAATAGAAGGAACGAAAAGCCCAGATGGCAAAGGAACTTTAAGTTTAAAAAAAGGAATCGAAGTAGGTCATATTTTTGAGCTTGGTACGAAATATAGTAAATCTATGGGTCTTTCTATACAAAAAGATAATAAGCTTCAAGATGTCTTTATGGGCTGCTATGGGATAGGAGTCTCTAGGATTGTAGCCGCAGCTATAGAACAAAATTATGACGAAGAAGGAATTATATTTCCTGAATCAATCTCTCCTTTTAAATGTTACATAATTTTAATAAACCAGAAAAATAATACCGATTTAAGTAAAAAAGCAGATGATTTATATCAAAAGCTAAAATCGAATAACATTGATGTTTTTTTTGATGATAGAGATCAAAATCCTGGAGTAAAATTCAGAGACGCAAATCTTATGGGTGTCCCTTATCAAGTAGTTTTGGGTGAAAAAACGTTAAGTGATGGTACTGTGGAATTGATCTCGAGAAAGGATCAAAAAAAAGAGATCCTTGATTTTACTAAAATAGTTAAGAGATTTAAGGTGTGAATATCTTAATTTAATTCAGATTCTTTGATTGCCTTATAGATTTTATCCTCAATTTCTTTCATCAATTTTGGATTTTGTTTTAAAAACTCACTAGCATTTACCTTTCCTTGACCAATTTTCTCGTCATTGTAAGAATACCAAGCACCTGATTTTTCAACTATTTTGTGTTCAGCTCCTATATCCAAAAGTTCTCCAGCCTTATTAATTCCTTTCCCATATAAAATTTGAAATTCTGATTGTCTGAATGGAGGGGCAACTTTATTTTTAACTACTTTAACTCTTGTTTCATTTCCAGTAACCTCATCTCCGTCTTTTACCGTTCCAATCCTTCTAATGTCTAATCTAACAGAAGAATAAAATTTTAGGGCATTACCGCCAGAAGTAGTTTCAGGATTACCAAACATCACGCCTATTTTCATCCTAATTTGGTTAATAAAAATTACTAATGTATTGGATCTCTTAATATTTCCGGTAATTTTTCTTAAAGCTTGAGACATTAATCTGGCTTGTAACCCCACATGATGATCACCCATTTCACCTTCGATCTCTGCTCTTGGCGTTAATGCCGCAACAGAGTCTATTACCAGTACGTCTACACCACCTGACTTCACCATAATATCTGCAACTTCTAGAGCCTGTTCCCCCGTGTCGGGTTGTGACAAAAGAAGATCATCAACTTTTACGCCCAACTTAGCTGCATAAATCGGATCTAACGCATGTTCGGCGTCTACGAAGGCTGCAGTTCCTCCAAGTTTTTGGCACTCAGCTATAACTTGAAGTGTAAGTGTGGTTTTTCCTGAAGATTCGGGACCGAATATTTCAACCACTCTTCCTCTCGGAAGACCCATTACGCCGAGCGCCAAATCTAGTCCTAACGAACCAGTAGAAATACTTGGGATATTTTCGACCTTTTTATCCCCCATTCGCATAATCGTGCCACTTCCAAATTGACTTTCAATTTGGTTGATTGCTGAAGCTAAATTTTTAGATTTATCTGGAGAAAGTTCTTCTTTTTTTGTATTTTTAGTTGCCATAATAGTTACTGTATAAATTTACAGTATTATAACTATATTTAGCATTTCAATGCAATGAATTTAAATTATTAATAATCTCTTCTAATATAAATTTTACGCTAGATCTTCTGACATCGTCTCTATCTCCTGAGAATAATTTTTCAAAACTTTTAGTTACTTTTTCGTCGGCATAGGCAAAACAAACCGTACCTACAGGTTTATCTTTAGTTCCTCCTGTGGGTCCAGCTATACCGCTTATGGAAATACTAACATCCGATCGACTTATTTTTCTTGCCCTTTCGGCCATTTCCTCAACTACTGTTTTGGACACTGCACCATGGTTAATTAAAGAATCTTTAGAAACGTTCAATAAATTGTGTTTAGCTTGATTTGAATAGGTAATAAAACCTGTCCCATACCATTTTGAACTACCAGGAATACCTGTAAATTCTTTACCAACCCATCCCCCTGTGCATGATTCTGCTGTAGAAATTGTTAAATTATTTTCTAATAATAAGGTTGCAACTTTTTCTGCTAAGGAATTTAAATCGCTCTCTGATATAGACATAAATAAATTATAATTTGTTTATGACTTTTATTGTTGGCCAAGCTTGTATTAATTGCAAGCACACTGATTGCGTTGAAGTTTGCCCTGTTGATTGTTTTTACGAAGGAGAAAATACTTTAGTTATCGACCCTGAAGAATGCATTGATTGCGGGCTCTGCGAGCCTGAGTGTCCAGTAAATGCAATATATGCTGAAGATGAAGTTCCTGCAGATGAGATTGAATTCATAGAAATAAACGAAAAATATTCAAAGATTTGGCCTAATATTTCAGAAAAAAAAGACGCACTCCCCGACGCAGAAAAATGGGCGGAATCAAAAAATAAAATTGAAGTCTTAATTTTAGAATAAAATTAATTCCGAGGAATATATGGAAATAAAGTTAGATTGGTTGAATAAAATTAAACCCGGTAACACTATGAAGTTTTTAAATTTGGAATACGTAGAAACTGATGGAGACATTTATAAGCTTAAAGCTACATTTCCACCAGAAACTACTAATCCTATGAATATGGTGCAAGGAGGTATGATAACAGCGGCGCTTGATGATGCAACGGCAATGGTAGTGATTTCGGCTTACGATTTTAAAATAGGTCCGTTGACAACGGATCTTCATGTTCTGTTTCATAGACCAGTAGAAGTTGGGGAGGCAATGATTGAAGTAAAAATTATTAAGCTAGGAAGAAAGCTAGCTACGGTTGAGGGTAAGTTATATAACGCTGAAAATAAACTTGCAGCGACCTTATTGCATACTATCCAACCTTCCGAACCACCAGAAGGGGCAAATCCGTTTGATACTAATTAAGCTGAATTTAAACTTGTTAAGGGATTGTTCGTAATTCTCTCGGGAATTTTCTCAGCGCCAGGAATACCTCTAGCTATCATAAATGGTCGCAATGCTTCAATGGCTTTAGGTTCGTCATGATGACAAATTTTTGGGTACATGTGATGCATCGCGTGTATTTGCATCGAATGGTTAAAAAATCTACTGATTCCATTAGCCCAAAATCTTGTATCTGCATGTCTTCCAACGGGTAAATCACGATGAGGCATATGAGAAAAAATTACTCCTAAATACGAAACGGTAAATTTTCTAGGCAACCACCACAAAAATAAAGTTTCTAAGGGAAAATTAATTGCCATTACAATTTGAATCACAAAAAATCCCAAAGAAAATAAAGTTCCTCTATCAATAGCCTCTTTAAATTTAGGTTCAGTATCTATCCAAGTTTCTATCATTTGATTGATACTCTCACTTCTATCTCCGGTTTGATTATGAACTATAAGTGCTGATTCAAACCAACTTCTTGTATGAGTATGTGTATAGTCAGGATCACGACTAGGGTCGTTGGTGTGTGCATGATGTTTTAGATGGGTAACTTTTAATATGTCATGGGATTGAGCGAGCGGAATTAAAGAAATTTGACCAACTACAAAATCTAACCACTCTAAATTTTTTTTATTACCAGAAAGATGTCCATGCTGACCAGCATGAGAAGGTAGATATGCAAAAGTAGCTGATATCAATAAAATGAAAAAGCCGAGCCAAAGAGGCATTAACCCATTTAGAACTAATCCCCAGACTCCAAGCCAAACAATAAATTGAGAGAGACCAATTACAATCATCTCCCATTCAATTCTTCCCATGAAAGATCGAGCTATTTTCTTCTCCGCCTCCAAAGAAAGGTCGTGATCTTGAATAAAATCTTGCTGATTTAAATTTTCTTGAAATGCTAATTTATCCATGACCATTTATTAATTTTAGAAATAATTCCAAATAAAAATCCAAAAAAATAACCAATTGCGTATAAAAAATTATTGTCTATATTTTGAAAAAATAATATTAAAAAAGCGCTAAAAATACTTCCCCAAAAGAGAAACCCAAACCAGACTAAGGCCCACTTTGAAAGATGGTCTTTAAAAAAATTGTTTAAACGTTGCATATTGGTTTATTTTACAATTCACTTCATTAAGTTTCTACACTTTATTTTTTGACTTTATCCTCATTTACAATTCCTGGAAGCATTGGTACAAATAAAACTGGGTCCAAAACTTTTCTAATTATTTCTTTTTTTTCTTTTTTTTCAATTAACACTAAATTTTGATTTTTTTCATTTCCTACTGGGCAGATTAGCTTTCCAGAAACATTTAATTGTTTTATCAACGGTTCAGGAACATTATTAGAGACAGCAGAGCAAATTATCGCATCGAATTTTTTAAATGTTGGCCAACCTAATGATCCGTCAGCACATCTAATAAGATAGTTTTTTATGCCAGCAGATTGCAAGTTAGCTTTAGCTCTTTCGGCCAGAGGGGAAATTCTCTCAATAGAAAAAACTTTTCTGCAAAAATTTGAAAGAATAGCAGTTTGATACCCACATCCTGTACCAATTTCAAGAATTGTACCTAAAGGAGCCTTATCAAAGATATTTCCTTTTAAAATTAATTCAATCATTCTTGCAACCACAAAAGGTTGTGAAATAGTTTGATGATATCCTATTGGCAAAGACATATCTTGATAAGCTCTTGAAGAAAAAGCTCCATCGACAAATAAATGTCTTGGGGTCTTAAGAAATGCATCTAGGACTCTCAGATCTGAAATTCCTTTTGATGAAATTTCATCTACTAAAGCTTGTCTAGCCCTTTGGTAAGTAAGATCAGTGTTCTTTTCAAGACTCATCAAAAAGATTTGATAAACTTTTTAAATTTTCTGTTGAAATTGCTTCTAAAGTAATCGGAGATAAAGAAATTGAACCCTCCTCTAAACAGCTAAGATCGTCTATAAAATTTTCTCTTTTGCCTTTATATTCATCCAAATAAGTTTTGGTTATTTTTATTTCAGGATTTTTAAATTTTTTGTGATCTGGAACATTCAAATTCAAAATTGAGCTTGGTTTTAAATGTATTTTTTCCATATTGTCTAAAATCATACAAACTGTTTCAGAAGCAAAACTATAATCGCTTATTTCAAATGATGCGACGGAAACAGCTATGGGTGGATATTTTAAATTTCTTCCTTCAAATGCAGCGCCTACAGTCCCTGAATAAAGCAATACGGGACCTAAATTTGGTCCAGGATTTATTCCAGAAACTACAATGTCTGGTTCAAAAGGACAGTGAAATTCCAACGCATTCTTAACGCAATCTACTGGGGTTCCATCAAGACTAAAGACATTATCAGCCAGTTTTTTTTCTTTTACTTCGGTTAAAAAAGTGACGGCACTCCCGAAGCCACTTCGGTTTCTATCGGGAGCCATAGTAAAAACATTGTGTTTTTTTGAAAGGGCTAGAAGAAGCGTTTGTAGTCCAGGATGGTCAATTCCATCATCATTTGTCAATAAGATATTCATTTTGCAGATTTTTCTATTAAGACGTTAGTGAGACAAGAGATTCCTTCTTTTTTTCCCATAAAACCCATTTTATCGGTCGTTGTTGCTTTGCAAGAAATTTTTTCAGAATCGATTTTCAGCATATTTGCTAAATTTTGTAAAATTTCTGACCTATGTTTTTCAATTTTTGGAATTTCGCCTATATAAGTAATATCAATATTTATTATTTCGTAATTTTTAGATTTGAGCTCATTTAAAACTATTTTTATCATTTCAGCTCCAGAAATATTTTTAAATTCATCCGTGTTAGGAAAAAACTGGCCTATGTCGCCTAAACTTGCCGCACCTAATAAAGCATCACAGATTGAGTGAGAAATAATGTCGCCATCGGAATGAGCTATGATTGAATATTCACAGGCGATATAAACACCGCCTAAAATCATTCCATCCCCTTTTTTTATTTGGTGGGCATCAAACCCGTTACCGATCCTTATTGTCACAACCGACCAGAAAGCTTGAGATATTGCTCGACAAGAACTAAATCTTCTTTTTTTGTAACCTTTATATTCATTCGATCAGATAAAATCGGAGTAATAGTTCCGTCAAAAAAATTTAAAGCCGCACCAACCTCATCAGAAAAAACTTTTTTTTCTTCCTTAGCGTTGTCGATAGCCCTTAAAATATCTTCTAAAAAAAAGACTTGCGGAGTCGCTGAAAGCCATACTTTTGAACGGTCTAAGGTTTTTGTGATCTTATTTTTATTACCTAAACTCACACTTTCTGGAGGTTGATGTGCCAACAACACTCCTTGGCCTTCATCTTTCATTTCTTCTGAGGCGAAATCCATTAATTTCTGCAAATCTTCTTTGATTAAACAAGGCCTAGCAGCATCGTGTATAGCTACAAGTGAACCTTTATCCTCTTGTTCCATCAAAAATTCTAACCCTTTAAGAACTGATTCCATTCTAGTATCGCCGCCAATGCATGAAACTATTTTTTCATGATTTGATATGGCTAACGAATTCCAAACATCATTTTCTTCCTGAGTAACGACACAGATTTTTTTGCAATTTTCATCTAGCAGAAATGGGTCTATTGCGTATTCAATTATGGTTTTACTGCCAATTTCTGTGAACTGCTTTGCTAATTTTAATTTGGCCCTTGACCCTATACCTGCTGCTGGAATTAACGCTAAGTAATCTTCACTCATGATCTAATCGCTTTTATTGTCATTAATGTTTGAGTATTTTTCAAATAGAATTTTATTTTCCTTATTTATTTTCTCATTAGAACTTTTTAAGTCCTTTAAATCTTTTTTAAGTTCTCTAATTTCTGAAAAACTGTATTCACCGTAAAAGATATTAATCGTATAGTAAAAAAAAATTATCGTCATTGTGATGAATAAAAATAAAAAAAAATTTTTTTTTATAAAAATCATCTAGGAATAATTTATTGTTTTCCTTCAAATTTTAGGTTTTCTAAAGCGTCTATATAAATCAAACGATTGTATTTTGCAGTTCTATCAGATCTAGAAGGCGCACCGGTTTTAATTTGCCCAGATCCAGTGCCTACAGCTAAATCTGCAATGAAGTTATCTTCAGTCTCACCAGATCGATGAGAAATAACACATTTATAGTTATTTTCTTTAGCCAATTTTATGGTTTCAATGGTTTCGGTTAAAGTTCCTATTTGATTTATCTTTATTAAAATTGAGTTTCCGGCTTTCAGATCAATTCCTTTCTGAAGAAAGAGTTTATTTGTTACAAAAAGATCATCTCCAACGAGCTGCGTTTCCTCTCCCAAAACATTTGTTAAATTTATCCAACCATCCCAATCATTTTCATCCAAGGCATCTTCAATTGAAGAAATTGGAAAAGTATTTTGAAGTTCAGCAAGGTGAGAGATTATCTCTTCTGAAGTATTTTTTTTGCCATTTAAATAATAACTGTCATCTGAAAAAATTTCTGTTGCAGCACAATCAAGGGCAAAGCTTACTTCTTCTCCAAGTTTATATCCTGACGTCAGCACCGCTTCTGATATTAATTCAAGGGCATCTTTTGAAGAATTAACATTAGGAGCAAACCCACCTTCATCGCCAACAGCGGTAGAGAAACCTTTTTTGGCCAATGTTTGTTTTAACTCACTAAAAATCTCAACACCACAAATTAAACTTTGTTTAAAAGAATTAAACCCATGAGGTTGAATCATAAATTCTTGAAAATCTAAACCGTTATTAGCGTGCATTCCGCCATTTAAAATATTCATCATTGGAAGTGGAGCTTTGATCTCAGTTTTAACACCTAATGATCTTGAGATTTCAAAAATATATAAATACAAAGGTTTTTTTTGTTGTGATGCAGATGCCTTACAAGCCGCTAAAGAAAGAGAAAGTAAAATGTTAGCTCCAAAGTTTTCTTTATTGTCTGAACCATCTAACTCTAATAGTTTGTAATCAAACTCTGCTTGATCTTTTAAATCGATATTTATTAATTCTGGAAATAAATTTTCCTTTGCATTTTGAATTGTAGTTTCTACTCCCTTGCCTTCAAAACTGCTTCCACCATCTCTTTTTTCAATTGCTTCTCTTGATCCTGTGGAAGCTCCAGAAGGTACGTACCCAAATTCAAGAGTTCCGTCCTCTAACTCAATTGAAGTCATTACCGTTGGTGTGCCTCTAGAATCAAGAATTTCAAAAGAATCAATATTTCTAATTTTCATTTTAGGATTTGATAAAAGTATCTAGTGCTGAAACTTTATTCAAAATTAATTCTAATTCATCTAGCTTCGTAGCGGACGGACCATCGCACTTTGCATTCTCAGGTGACGGATGAGTTTCAATAAATAATGCAGCTAACCCTAAAGATACTCCAGAAAGGGCAAGATCAAGTGCCTGCCCTGATCTTCCGCTAGCAGAATTTCCTTGGCCGCCAGGAATTTGTAAAGAATGAGTGACATCAAAGACTACAGGGCTCCCCATTTTTTTCATTAAGGAAACTCCCAACATATCAACAACAAGATTGTTGTAACCAAAAGAAGTGCCTCTTTCACATAGCATTATCTTTTCATTACCAAACTTTTTACATTTTTCGATAATATTTATCATCTGGTCTGGAGCCAAAAACTGACCTTTTTTTATATTAATAGGCTTTCCTGTTTCACAAGCAGCTTGAATTAGATCAGTTTGTCGACAAAGAAATGCGGGAATTTGAATAATGTCAATAACATCATTAATTGAAGGAATTTGATTTATTTCATGTACATCGGTAATGATCTTCAAATCATGTTTTTTTAGCTCTTTAAAAATTTCTATTCCTTTTTCGATTCCAGGCCCCCTAAAAGAATCAACAGAAGACCTGTTAGCTTTGTCAAAAGAAGCTTTAAAAACCAAGTGATTACCTATATTTTCTGAAATCTGTTTAAGTTTCAATGCAACTTCAATTGCTTGTTCGCTAGATTCTAAAACATTCAGTCCAGCAAAGAAGACGATTTTTTCTTCGTTTCCAATTTGGACATCATCAATAGTTATTGTTGTCATTTTTTTAGCTTAGCAGCTCTTACAAAACCATTAAATAAAGGATGTCCAGATCTTGGATCAGAAGTAAATTCTGGGTGGAATTGACAGCCCACAAACCACTTATGTCCTTTTAATTCAATTGCCTCTACTAAACTTTTATCTTTTGAGCGCCCCACTATTTTCATCCCTTTTCCTTTAATTTTCTCTAAATAATTATTATTAAATTCGTATCTGTGTCTGTGTCTTTCAGAAATCTTCAAAGATTTATACATTTTCGACATATTACTATTTTTTTCTAAAAAACAAATTTGACTTCCAAGTCTCATAGTTCCTCCTTTGTCAGAATATTCATTTCTTCTTTGTTTTAGACCCTTCTCGTCCATCCACTCAGTTATTAAAGCTATAACAGGATTTTTTGTATTTTTTTCAAACTCCGTGCTATTTGCAGGTATTTTCAAAACATTTCTTGCAAATTCAATTACTGCAACTTGCATACCGAGACATATTCCAAAAAAAGGTATGTCTTTTACTCTCGCAAATTTTGCTACGTTTATCATTCCATTTATTCCTCTGCCTCCAAATCCTCCTGGTATAAGTATTCCATCAGGTTTAAAGTTCTTTACTTCTTTATCGAAACCTTGAGAATCATAATATTCTATTTCAACCTCAGTTTTATTATGAATTCCTGCATGCACAAGAGCTTCATTTACTGATTTGTAAGAATCTGCCAATTCAGTATATTTCCCAACCATAGCAATCTTTGTTTTGCCCTTTCTATTTTTTTCTAATTTGGTAACCTTTTTCCATCTTGAAAGATTTGCTCTTTTGGATTTCAATCTTAATTTCTCAGTAACCTGTCTATCTAAGCCTTGAGAATTCAGAAGCTCGGGTATCGAATGTATAGATTCAACGTCAGGAATAGTAAATACACATTCTTCTTGAACGTTGGTAAATAAAGCAATCTTTTTTGAATCATTTTTATGCAAAGTATTTTCGGATCTACAAATCAATAGGTCTGCCTGAATTCCATGCGAAAGTAAGTTTTTAATAGAATGTTGAGTTGGTTTAGTTTTTATTTCGCCTGATGATGCTAAGTAGGGAATTAGTGTCAAATGAGCGAATAATGCTCTATTCCCCCCTAGTTCTAATTTCATTTGCCTAATGGCTTCCAAGAACGGTTGCGATTCAATATCACCTACTGTGCCGCCGACTTCCACAATTGCTAAATCATGTCCTTTTGCACAATTCACTATTCTTTTTTTTATTTCATCAGTTATGTGAGGAATTACTTGCACTGTTGATCCAAGAAAATCTCCTCTTCGTTCTTTTTTTAGAACGTACTCGTAAACCTGACCTGCAGTGAAGTTGTTCAATTTAGACATTTTTGAATTTAAAAATCTTTCGTAATGACCAAGATCAAGATCGGTTTCAGATCCATCCTCAGTCACAAATACTTCTCCATGTTGAAAAGGAGACATTGTCCCCGGATCAAGATTTATATAAGGGTCTAATTTTTGAATTGTAACCTTCAGGCCTCTACTTTCTAGAATTGCTCCCAATGAAGCAGAAAATATGCCTTTACCCAGAGAGGAAACTACTCCACCAGTTACAAATAGATATTTCGGATCAGATGCCATCTTTTAAACTTAAGATGGAACATCAGGTTAGCAAAAAAATGCTAATGCTTCAATGTAAATATTTTTAGGCTGTTTCTGATAAATCTAAGGGTTGTTTCAAAGAAGCCCAATCTATGTCTCCGTCAGTGGGCCAACTTTCATAATCTAAAACTCCTAATTCATCGTATAAAGGTCTCACCTTATCAGTGATCAAACCAATTCTAGATAAATTCGGAACCACTCTAGTGAATAAAAGATGCTGAAAGTTATTTGTAACATCGGTTTTTGATTGAAATTCTAAAGATTCTTCTACATTCCAGCCAAATTTTTCATAAACTTCAGCTGAAAGGAGTCTCCCTCTCATAACTACACAAGCTTCGTAAGCAAACATAGCTCTTTCTTCAAGTTCATCTTTCGAAAGGTTTTTTAGATACTCTTCCAAGTAATTAACTCCAAAAGTAACATGTCGAGCCTCGTCACGAATAATTAAATAAAGCATGTCTCTAAAGACAGGGTCATTTGATGTTTGCTTAGCCAAATTGAAGGCCGCTAATGCAAGACCTTCTATAATAATTTGCATTCCGATAAATTTTAAATCCCATCTCGGGTCAGTAAGTATTTTATCAAGCAAGGATTTTAAACCTGTTCCAACTGGATACATTAATTTTTGGCGAGTTTGAAGATATTTATTAAAAGCCTCAACGTGTCTTGCCTCGTCAAAAGTTTGAGAGGCTGCATAAAGTTTCGCATTAAAAGTTGGTGCACAAGATACCAATTGAGAAGCAACTAATAACGCACCTTGCTCACCATGAAGGAATTGACTTAAAGACCATGAGGCTCTGTGTCTCAAAAATTCAAATTTTTCGTTATTTGATAGTTTTTGATAGGGTTCGTATGCATCCCAAAAAATTTCCGGTGGGGTTTCTTCTCTTTCAGGCAAAGGACGATCCCAATCTATATCTTTTTCAACATTCCAATTTAATTCTTTGCCTAATTCGTAAAGCTTTTTTATTCTATTGTCTTGAACCGTGTAATCCCAATTGTAAGCTCCAGTTAAAGGCGTATTGAATATTTCGGCTACATCAGTAACTTCTTGCTCTGAGAGGTCTAATTCATTTTCAACAGGAAATTCTTTGAGCTTCCTAGGTGTTTCGTCTAAATAATCAATTTTCATAGGATAATTATCTGCTATTTAGTTGTTAAATGTAAACTTTTTGAAGCTTTATAATTTTTATAGATATCCTTATTTTTCTATGTACTTACGCTTTACTCTTTTTGAAACTGAGGTCATCAATTCGTAAGAAATGGTGTTAGAAAATTTTGCAACTTTATCAATTTTCAAGTTTGATCCCCATAAAATTACTTCCGAATTGAAATTTGCTTGAACACATCGACTTAGATCCACCGCGGTGAGATCCATGGATACTCTACCGATAACTTTAGCTTTTTTATTATCAACTAAAACATATGCAGAATTTCCCATACCAGTAGGATACCCGTCGGCATAGCCGATAGGTAAAATACCAACTTTTGTATCTTTTTTTGCTCTCCATGTGCCTTCATAACCTACTAGCTCTCCTTTTTGCACTTTCTTAATAGATATGAACTTTGATTTTAAAGTCATTACTTGCTCAAGATCTAAACTAGACTTTCCTGAATCTTCTTGACATCCAAAAATACTTATTCCCGGTCTGGAAATACCCATATGAGAATTTTTAAAATTTATTAGGCCTCCAGAATTACAAAGACTCGATATCAAATTAGGCTTAATTTTTCTTAACTTAGATTCGTATTTTTTAAATAGCTTAATCTGATCATTTGATTGCTTTTTAGCTTTTGTATTTGCAGAGGCTGAAGAAAAATGACTCATCAAAACAATTTTTTTCTTAGAAGAATTAATTTTTGTAAAAGCTTTTAAGATTTCATTTCCCTTAAAGCCCAGTCTATTCATACCGGTGTCAATTTTTAGCCAGATTTTGTTATTTCCTGACAAGTCTGAAGATTTTATTTCCTCTAAAAAAGAAATTTGCCTATTAGAGTGAATGACATAGTCGATATTCAATTTTTCAAGATTTTTTAGTTCTTCTAAATTATAAGGTCCTTCCATGCAGACGACACTTTTGCTGGTCAATCTTCTTAGCTCTATTGATTCTTCAAAAGTCGCTACACAATAACCTGATATATAAGCATTAATAGTTTCAATTACTCTCTTCAATCCATGTCCGTAAGCGTTTGCTTTAACAACAGGATAAATTTTCGATCGAGTAATTTTTTTTAGTTTTTTTACATTTTTTTTTAAAGCTAAAAGATTTATCTCAGCTACGGTAGGTCTGCTCAATTTTTGTTACTAAATGCTGGATTGTCATACGCCGGGTCATTTGGAGCGAGATTTTCAAATGAAGTATATCTTGCAGCCCAATGCAAAAGGCTTTCTCCAGTTTCACCATTTCTGTGTTTAGCGACTATAATTCTTGCAATTCCTTTATTTTCTGGAGTTGGCTCATGGAATTCTGGTCTGAAAGGAAAAATCACCAGATCAGCATCTTGCTCCAATGCTCCAGAATCTCTCATGTCAGCTAAAATTGGTACTTTATTAGTTCTTGTTTCAGAAGCTCTATTTAATTGAGAAAGAGCTATGACAGGAATGTCCAGTTCCTTTGCTAAAGCCTTAGTTGCTCTAGAAATTTCGCTGATTTCATTTACTCTGCTTGGGTTGCTTTGATCTGCTTTCATCAATTGAAGATAATCTATTACGATTAAACCAAGTTCGGGTTGTTCTCTTTTTAATTTTCTTGATCTAGAAAGAATTTCTGAGGGACTTAAAGCAGAAGTATCATCTATAAAAAAGTTACTTTTTTCTATAAGTTCAACAGCCTTTCCTATTTTCTCAAAATCTGAATCGGTTAGCTCTTTTGCTTGAAATATTCTCTTAAGCTCTACTTTAGACAAAATTGAAATAATTCGGTACATAACAGATCTTGAAGACATTTCTAGGCTGTAAAAAACTGAGGGAATATTATTTTCAATAAAACTTGCTGCAATACTTAATCCAAATGCAGTTTTCCCCATACTCGGTCTTCCGGCAACCAAAATTAAGTCACCATTTTGTAATCCCAAAGTCATTTTATCTAAATCTCTAAACCCTGTTGAATGACCAATTAAGGGAGTAGTCGAATTAAGATTTTCCTCTATATTGTCATAGACAGGTTTAATTAGATCTTTAGCCAACACAGGTCCTTTTTTTCTCTCAATTGAATCTCTGAGATTTATTAATTTATTTTCTGCTTCACTGAAGGCGCCCTCAATTTCAAAAGAATCTGATTCTTTCGCAATACTAGAAATATCTGAGGCTGTGGAAATAAGCTTCCTTAAACTTGAAGTTTGTTTAACAATGTCGGTGTAACTAAGAAAATTTGCTGTTCCGGGAGTATCGGATGCAAGCTTTTTAATATACTCGTTTTGGTTAAAATTAGATAAAGATGAAATATCTGGATCGTTAGTGAGAGATTCTATAAGAGTTACAGTGTCTACCTCGTTGCCATGATCTCTTAAACGTCTTATAGATCTGTAGATGAGCTTATGCTCTACAAGCATAAAATCGTCTTCTTCTACCTCAACAGAGACTGTATCCCATAATTCAGGCTCTAATAACAAACCTCCTAAAACAGCTTTTTCTGCTTCAATTGAGGAGGGTTGATCAAATTCTTTTTTCATAAATCGGTCTGATATTTTCACATCTAAGACCGCTTAAGACAAATGTGAATTAGATTATTCTGGTTTTAGGACTATCTTTATTTCTGAGATAACTTCAGGGTGTAATTCCACATTCAAATCGAATTCGCCAAGTTCCTTTAAAACTCCTTCAGGTAATCTTATAAACTGTCTATCTATTTCAAAACCAGATTCCATTAATTTATCCGAAATTTCTTTTGTTCCGATTGATCCGTACATTGTTTCTTCTTCAGTAACTGCAACATTGATCTCAAAAGACAATCCATTCAACTTATTATTCAATTCTTTCGCAGTTTCAATTTTTTTATTCTCTGCTTCAATTAGTTCTGCCTTATCTGCCTCATAAACCTTCATATTTTCTTCAGTTGCTGGAATGGCTTTGCCTGTGGGCATCAAAAAGTTTCTTCCATATCCTGATTTTACATTTACAAGGTCGCCAGGAGACCCCAAGCCAGTTATAGATTCTTTTAATATTACCTTCATTTTTAACTTCTATGACTATCAGTATATGGTAACAAAGCAAGTTGCCTGGCTCTTTTAATGGCCTTCGTAAGTTGCCTTTGATATTTTGCACTCGTTCCAGTCATCCTTGCCGGTGAAATTTTACCCATTTCATTAATAAATTTTGATAAAAGCTCTATGTCTTTGTAATCAATTTCTTCAACATTAGCAGCAGTAAATTGACAAGTTCTTTTAGTTTTAATTAAAGACTCTTGATTTTGATTATTTTTTCTTTTGTCAGTTTTTTTTCGCATATTTACTCGTTATCTGATTTTTGTTCTTCTTCTTTTGGAGAGTTTTCAGGAATAGTATCAATTGACTTATCAATCTCAGGCTTGTTTTTTGCAGATTTATCAGTGTCTATTTTAGAGTCTATTTCTGAAGCATCCTCATATTTTTTTTGATTTTTTGTCTGAGACAGAAGAATTGAAGGCTCTGTTTCAGCCCTGTTTTTCTTAACTAAAGAAGATCTCATAATGGATTCATCAAATTTAAATAATGACTCTATTTCTTTTAGATTTTTAGGATCGCACTCGAAATTCAATAAAAAATAATGACCAGTATTTTTATCATTAATTGGATAAGCGAGAGTTCTCAAGCCAATATCTTCTGATCTATGAGAAATACCGTTAATAGACTTTATTTTTTCTAGACATTTTTCAAAAAGCTTAGACTCTTTATCTAATTGTGGATCCACAACAAAAACGATTTCGTAATGATTCATATTTTTTTAGTCTCCTTATGGGTTTGAATCCTTATGTAGACTCAAGAAAACTCAGCAATTCTACATTTTGATATCTTTCTTATCAAGAGAGGATTGAACAATTTTCATTACCAATTGATTAAATTCAACTCCTGCAAATGAAGCAGCTTTAGGGACTAAACTTGAGTCGGTCATACCAGGCACGGTATTCAATTCGAGAAAGTAAAATCCTTTTCCATCATCAATTAAATCTATTCTTGACCAACCTGTGCATCCAAAATCTTTGTTTATTGTCTTCGAATATTCAATAAGTTCTTTTTCCCTTGATGGTTCAAAAATAGCTTTTTCATAGGAAGTATTTTTAGAATTATATTTTGAATTAAAATCATAAAATCCATCATCAGGAATTATTTCCACTGCAGGGAAAATATCTTCTCCAACCATAGCTACAGTGATTTCCTTTCCCTCAATAAATTCTTCTATCATGAACTGGCCATATTTTTTTGCTTCTCTAATGCCCTCTTCAATCTGCTGAGTATCATTTTCTACAATTGAAACACCAATACTAGAGCCTTCTTTAGTTGGTTTGATAACGATTTTCTTAGTTTTTTTATCTTGACCGATTAAAATTTTTTTTGAATCGTCCCAATCATATTGCTTAGGGGTTAAGATTTCTTTTGAAAGATATTTTTTTGAACTATTTTTGTCGAATGTTTTTTCACATGCGGAGGAATTACTTCCAGAATAATTTAGGCATATTTCTTCAAAAAAATTTTGAAGCTCCCCGTCTTCTCCCCCGGCTCCATGAATGAGAATAAAAACAAAATCTAAACCTTTATAAGTTGATTTAGAAAATAGTTGAGTTTTATCATGTATTTCAATTAATTTAGACTTAAGTCCTTCGTTAAAAAAAGCTTCGTTGACAGCTTTTGCACTTTTTAAAGAAATATTTTTTTCGTTAGAATATCCTCCTCCTAATACTCCGAATTTTATTTTTTCAATTTTCTCCATTTATTTGAATCTCAAGGCTAGCGTTGAGGTATTACCTGCACCTTGAGTAAGAAAAATATATTTTTGATCACTAAAATTTTTGAATTCGTCATAGGCTTCTTCTATACCATTTACCAAGACGATGTTTTTATTATTTTTTTTAACTTCGTAAAATAAGTCTTCACTAGAATAGTTTTTAATCGGAAGTTCGCTTGCCGGATATATTTCCATAAGAATTAAGTTATCTATTTTAGATAAAATATTTACAAAATCATGAAATAAAGCCTTAGTACGAGAATACCTGTGCGGTTGAAATGCCATCACGACTTTCTTATCAGGCCAAATTTCTTTTATAGTTTCTATTGTCGCTTTTAGCTCCGAGGGATGATGACCATAATCATCTACTAAAGTGATTTTTTTTCCAAATACATTATCGGTGATTATTTCGAACCTTCTCTCCACCTGAGTAAAAGACCTTAGCGCCTTTCTAATACCGGATAATTTAATTCCTTCGTCTAATGCAATAAGTATTGCAGCCAAAGAATTTAAAATATTATGTTTTCCATGGATTCCTATTTCGAAAAGATGTTCCAATCCAGATTTTTTATCTTTTATAACAAAGGAACATCCTTTTTGATTTTGTGAATAATGAATTATTTTGTAATCGGCATCAGAGGAAAATCCATATGTAATAATTTTTTCAGTTCCAAAAGATAAATCTTTAATCCACTTTTTTTCAAGGTCTAAAATAAAGACCGTACTTTTAACTTTTTTTATAAAATCTACGAAAGCTTTTTTTAAGTTTTCTATGTTTCCCTGATATGTCTCAAGATGATCGTTGTCAATCCCTGTAATAATTGCTTTATCTGGATTAAATAACAAAAAACTTCCATCACTTTCATCTGCTTCTGCAAAAATATGTTTTCCTTCTCCTAAGTTTGCATTAGATTCAAAAGAACTAACTTTTCCGCCAATTATATAAGTAGGATCAAGATTATTTTCTTTAAAAATATGAGCAGCTATACAAGTTGTTGTTGTCTTACCATGACTTCCAGCGATCAAAATACTTTTTTTTAGATTAGTCAATTCAGCCAATATCTCTGCTCTTTTCATAATTTTTATATTATTTTTTTTTGCCTCAAGTATTTCGGGATTATCCTGTTTTATTGCAGATGAAAATACAACCAAATCAACCTCAGAAAGGTTTTCTCCCTCATGCATGTCAAAAAAAACTAATCCTAAACTCTCAAGTCTTTTAGTTATTTTTGATTCCAAAAGATCGGATCCAGAAACTTGAAAATTTAAATTTAGTAATATTTCTGCGATGCCGCTCATTCCTGCTCCGCCCACTCCAATAAAATGAATTTTATTTATTTTATTCGTACCAAGCATTTACTTCTTTAAAAATTATTTGTTCAGAAGGTTTAATCTTTATCTTTTCAAGGTTTACTTTTTTTTCATCAACAATTTCTTTTTTTTCTAAAATATCTTTTAGAAGATTAAAAAGGTTTAAAGAAAATTCTTCAGATTCCTGCAATATCCAAGATGCATTTTTTTCACGAAGGTAACTCGCATTTTCCATTTGATGATTATCTATAGAATTTTTAAGCGGCACCAAAATCCCTACTGATTTCGAAGAAATTAACTCAGATATTGTTAAAGCTCCTGATCTGCAGATAACTAAATCAGCCCAAATGTAACTCTGGCTTATATGATTTATAAATTCTTCAATTTGTATATTTTTTGATGAGAGATCATAGCTTTTCTCTACATACTCTTTTTTATTGACCCCGCATTGATGCAAAACATTTATCTGTGAATTCTTTAAAAAGATTTCTATAGATTTTGGAACGTGCTCATTTAAAAAACTTGAGCCTTGACTTCCTCCAAGAACTAACAAATTGAATTTATCTGCATGGTTCTTCGTATTATTTCTTTGAGTTACCTCTCCGATTGGATTTCCACTTTCAATCAATTTGATATATTTCTTGTCAAAATTTTCAAATATTTGCTTTGTTTTTGGAAACCCACAAAAAACTTTTGATACTTTATTAGTTGAAAAGAGTAGTTTTGAAACTGAACCAGGAATAGTATTTTGTTCTTGAAGAAACACGGGGCCTTTAAAATAAAAGAAAGCGATAAGAGATACGTATCCTCCAAAAACTATCATAGGATAATTTTCTCTATTCAAAGGGTTTGATTTAGAGAGGAAAATCACTCCGCTAATTAAGAAAGCAATCAATGCTTTTAACTTTATTAAAACGCCTTTTCCTCTAAAACCATTTAATGGGACCTGTATGAAAGATATATCTAATTCTTTGCAAATATTTTTTTCTGGCCCTCTATTTGTTCCAATCCAAATAACCTTAAAGCCTTCCTTTATGAATTTTTGGGCAACCCTTTTGGCTGGAAATACGTGTCCTCCTGTACCTCCGGCAGCAATGAATATTGTTTTTGGACTAGACACCTAACACTCTTTCTTCTACTTCAGAACTTTCTTGAAGTTCAAGATTAATCCTAAAGAGAATTGCAGTTAAAGCAAACATTAACATTAAGTTTGTTCCACCAAAGCTTATGAAAGGTAGCGTAAGTCCTTTGGTTGGTAACATCCCACTCGAAACTCCAATATTAATAAATACATGAAAAGCAATGCAAACTCCCACTCCATAAGAAAGATATGATTCGAAAAATTTTTTTATTATCCTTGCTCTTCTTCCTAGTAAAAAAGATTTGAAAATTAAATAACCATATATAGAAATCAAAAAAATACAAAAAATTAATCCTAATTCTTCCGCTATTATCGCGAAGATAAAATCTGTTTGCGCATCTGGCAAATAATGATATTTTTGTAAACTTTCGCCTAATCCAACCCCAAAAAGATCTCCTCTACTAAAAGCAATAAGCGCTTGTGATAACTGATACCCGCTTTCGCCATAATTGCTCCATGGGTCTACAAAACTCAATATTCTATTCATTCTCCAGGGGACTAAAAGAATCATGCTAACAAAGACACTAAGCCCCATAAAAAAGATAATTAGCATTTGTTTTAATGGCGCTCCTGCAATGAACATTATGGTTAAAGAAATGAGAAAAATTACCGTTGATGATCCTAGGTCAGGCTCAACTAAAACTAATGCTATGGCCGATATAACCACCAAAACTGGTTTCCAAAACCCCAACCATTTCTCTTTGAATTCTGTCATTCTCCTAAAACAATAGGACGATATGTAAATAATTAACGAAAATTTCATTAATTCTGAAGGTTGAAAAGAAAATCCTAATATTCTGATCCATCTAGATGCTCCATTTGCCTCAAAACCAATTACAGGAAAAAATACTAAAGTTAATAGAAAGAAAGAAAAAATAATCAGAGAGATATCAATCTTTTTCCAAGTGCTTAAAGACACTCTAAAAATCAAAAGACCGATAAATATTGCAAGTATCAACTTAACAGTGTGATTTAAGGTCATTGATATCGATCCATCAGTTAAAGGAATGGTGACTGAAGCAATCATCACCACTCCAAATAAGCTGAGAAAAGTCACAGTAGAAAAAATTCCAATATCAAAATCAGAAATTTTTAAATTTCTATGGAATTCCCCAAAAAGGATTCTATGAAACTTTGACTGTTTAAGTGTTTCCCTCATTTAAAATTAATCTTTTAAATTCTTCGCCTCGCTCTTCAAAATTATTAAACATATCAAAACTTGCACAAGCCGGAGAAAATAAAATAGTAAACTTTGGTTTTGATAAATTTAAAGCTTTTAAGATAGCTTCTTTCAAATTATTTACATAATATTTGCTACAAATTTTTACTTTGCTTCCAATTTGTTTTTTATCTTCCCCATAAATAATCACTGCCTCACATTTTTTATCTATCTCGTTCGTTAACTCTGAAAAATCAGCCCCTTTTCCTTGACCGCCACAAATAATTATAATTTTTTGATTTTTTAGTGACTTAATCGCAGAAATAGTAGCTCCACAATTAGTCGCTTTCGAATCATTTATAAATTTTCTGCCAAGTTTATCCTCGTGAAAAACTTCCATTCTATGGTTCGGTTTAAAACTAAATTTTTTTAACTCTTCTTGAGAATAATTAAGATCTATCTTTTCAAGAACTTTTGATACTGCGTTTAAATTTGCATCATCTATTTTTTCTGAGCCTTCAAAATAACTTGTCAAACCTCTTTTGATGTTTTTATCATTTTTATTTCCAATTGAGACTTTGCATTTTTGAAATAAAGAATTTTTGATGTTTACATAATTTTCAAAGCTTTTGTGCCTATCTAAGTGATCGTGCGAGATATTTAATAAAATGCCTATCTCAGCATCAAGATTATTAGAAATTTGAAGATGAAAACTCGAAACCTCGATTATAAAATAATCTTTATCCAAGGAAATATAATCAAGAACTGGTCTTCCAAGGTTACCAATTGCAAAAGAATCAAGCCCTTTTAAAGAAATAATTTTTTCCAACAACAAACTAACAGTTGTTTTTCCATTAGTACCACTAACTAAGATTTTTTTTGAATTATTTTCTTCAACAAAAATTTCTATATCACTTTTAATTGAAATATTATTTTTTTTTAGTAGTTGAATAATTTCATGATCATAATCAAACCCAGGAGAACAAATAACGTACTCAATGAGCTCAAATTTTAAATCTTTCAATGCAATTAAATTATTTTTAAATGATTCATTGTTAATAAAATTTAAAGGCAATTTATGAATATTCCTTGTATCAAAAATTTTATAATTTTTTTTTCCTTTTAAATAATTAATAGCTGAAAGTCCTGTTTTTCCAGCTCCAAGAATGAGGACGAAATTTTCTTTCGGAAGCATCTTTAACGCAATCTAAATGTGGCGAGCGCTATCAATACAAGAATTAAGGTTATGATCCAAAAGCGCACTATTATTTTAGGCTCGGCCCATCCTGAAAGTTCAAAATGATGGTGAATTGGAGACATTTTAAAGACTCTTTTTCCAGTTAATTTAAATGATACAACTTGAATGATCACTGACAAAGTCTCCATTACGAAAACTCCACCCATAATTGCAAGAATTACTTCTTGCCTCAAAATAACTGCCATACCTCCTAATGCTGCTCCAAGAGATAATGATCCTACATCACCCATGAAAATTTGTGCTGGGTAAGTATTGAACCAAAGAAACCCAATGCCAGCTCCAATCAAAGCTCCACAGATAATTAATAATTCTTCCGTTCCTGGTAAATAGGCTATGTTCAAATATTCAGCGAAAATAATATTTCCCGACATATAGGCAATTATCCCAAGCCCACCAGCCACCATAACAGAGGGCATAATTGCAAGACCATCAAGACCATCCGTAAGATTAACTGCATTACTTGTGCCAACAATTATGAAAATTGATAATAAGACAAAGAAAATACCTAAATTTAACGCGAAATCTTTAAAAAAGGGAAGAAACAGCGTTATTTCCTCAGGAATTGAATAAGTACTATAAATAAAAATTACTATTATTGATGCAAATAAAGTTTGCCAAAATAATTTTTTCTTACCGGAGAGACCATCACTGCTATTTTTGCTGAGCTTTAAGTAGTCATCCAAGAACCCCAAAACTCCAAAAGTTATTATTAAAAAAATTATTGACCATAAAAATTTATTTTCAAGATCGCCCCAGCATATGCAAGAAAAAACTATAGACGCTAAAATTAAAATACCTCCCATAGTTGGAGTTCCTTTTTTTTCTAAATGTTTTTCTGGTCCAAATTCTCTAATAACTTGACCAAAATTTTTTCTTTCAATATAAGAAATAAAATATTTTCCAAATAAAAGACAAAAAATTAAGGCCGTCAAAGTTGAAAGAATAGCTCTGAAAGTAAAATAATTAAAAACTCTAAAGGGCCCATAACTTTCAGCTAAATATTCAAGAAGTGGCAAGAACATGTTAAATAAGATCTATAAGAGTTTCCATTTTAACTGATCTAGACGCTTTAAATAGAATTAAAGTTTGTTTATCAAAAAATCTAGATAGATTTATTACGGTGTCGCTTTTTGATAAATAATTAATCTTTTCGCTTTTTATTTTTGAATTAATATCAACGCAAAAAATTAAATCAAAATGTTTAATAGCTTTCTGAATTACTTGGTCATGTAATTGATCTGACTTTTCGCCTAGCTCGCCCATCTTTCCCATAACGAGTATCTTGTGTTTATATTTTAATTTTGAGATAAATTCAAAAGCAGCTAAAAAAGAATCTGGGTTTGCATTGTAAGAATCATTTAAGATGGTGGTTTTTTTTGGTCCATTAATCTTTTCCATTCTGCCCGGAATCTTTAAATTTTCTTGAATTCTTTTTTTTATTTCACTTAACTCAACGTTTGAATTCTTTTCTAGATTTAAAATTTCATTCACAATCAGTAAGGCTGCCTCAAAGTTTAAATCGAAAATATCTTTCTTCTCATTACCCAAAAGTTTCAGTTCTTTTCCAGTGGCTTTTTTTAAGATAAGTTTCTTGTATTTATTATCTATCCTAGCCAAACAAACACCTTTATTTTTAACGTTTATAAATAAATCTGATTTCTCCTTTGCAACTCCGTCTAGATTCTTTAAGTTTTCCAGATGAGAACGGCCAATGTTTGTTATGATCCCATAATCAGGTTTCAAAAAATTTGAAAGTGAATAAATTTCACCAGGTCGATTTGTTCCAATTTCAAAGATTCCAATTTTGTGTTTATGATTCAAACCTAAAAGAGAGAGATTGAGACCTAGTTCGTTGTTCCAATTTTTTGGAGATTTAAATACAGACCTTTTGTCGGTTAAAAAACTTAATAAAAGATATAAAATTTCTTTTGTGGTAGTTTTCCCATTACTTCCAGTTATTGCGACTATTTGTCCACGGAACATGTTTCTATTTTCTTGAGCAAGTATTTTTAAAAAATCAAAATTATTTTTTGTTTTAAGATAATTTAATTTCTTTGAAAGTGATTTCTCTGAAATAATTCCTACTGCTCCCTTCTCAAGAGCTTGACCAATAAAATCATGACCATCAAAATTTTCTCCTTTTATAGCAACGAATAAATCTCCTTGTTTGATTGATCTTGAATCGATTGAAATATTTTTAAATGATAGATCTTTACCAAATTGTCTCGAATTAGTAATTTCTGCTATTTTTGATAGTCTTTTTTCAATTAACACTAATTAAATCCTTAAGAATATTTTTATCGTTTAGTGGAAAGCGCTTTCCTTTTACCTCTTGATAATTTTCGTGCCCCTTTCCTGAAATAAGAAGAACAGAATCTTTCTTTTGACGACTTAAGATTTTTAATCCTTCTTTAATAGCTTTTTTTCTGTCAGGAATAAAACTCGTTTTTTTTCGATTTGAAATTCCCGAAATAATGTCTTCATAGATATCAACTGGATCCTCGAATCTAGGATTATCGGTTGTTATCAAAATTTCATCAGAAAACTTTTCTACAATTTTTCCCATTTTAGATCTTTTCCCTTTATCTCGATTACCTCCGCAGCCAAAAATAGATATTTTTGAACCAGTAAAATTTTTTTCGATATCTTTAAGAACAGTTTCAATCGCAGACGGCGTGTGTGCATAATCAATAATGCAGTATTTATTATTAAAAACCTGTATTTTTTCAAATCTTCCCTTTGGAGTTGATAATTTACTAATATTTTTTAGATTAATTTTTGGTTTAAGTAATATCGCTAAAGAAACTGCCATCCCAAGGTTAGTGATTAGGAAACCTTGTTTAGAAAAAAAATGCAAATCGTAAGATTGATTTTTGAAATGAAGAGAATTTTTTTTATCTAAATAAAAATCAGCCTCTCTAAAATTAGAAGAAAAAGACATGAAATTGCTCTTAGACTTATAAATTTTTTTTCCTAGCGTTGTATCAATGTTTATAAGCGCTGATTTAAAGGAGTTTTCTAAGAAAAAACTTTCTTTGATTCTTGAATATTCTTTCATAGTCCCGTGATAATCAAGATGATCTCTACTAATATTAGTAAAACACCCATAATCGAAACTAAGTCCTTTAATTCTTTTTTGATCTATTGCATGAGAAGAAACTTCGATAATTGCGCAATCGCAATTAAGAGTGTTTGACCAAGAAAGAAATTTGTTTAAGGAAAAAATATCGGGAGTAGTTAGTTTTGAAAAAAAAACACCTTTCCTTTTATTCTTGATATTTGATAAAAGAGAAGAATTAAAATTATTTTTATTTAAAAGCTGATGTAAGAAGAAAGCTGTAGTTGATTTTCCATTAGTGCCTGTAATCCCAAAAAGATTAAGTTTTTTTGAAGGGTCCTGATAAAAAAAATTAGCCAAATCACTAAGTTTATTTTTTAAATTTAAAAAGCAAATAACAGGCACAGTAAGGTCTTCTTTTGTTTCAATACCAGTGATGATCGCTGACGCTCCTTTTTTAACAGCATCTTTAATATGCAGTTCATTTTTAACTGGATCATCGGCAAGGCTGATAAAAATATCCTTATCTTTTATTTCATTAGAATTTAATTTCATAGAGAAATCTTTAAATTTTTTTTTATGATTCTCAATGAAAGAAGTTAATTCTTTAAAATTCATAAGCTTTTTCAGACTCTGTTATCTTATTTATGAACTTAGAGAAAGATGGTGCAGCAACTTCTCCTCCTCCACTTCCGTTTGTTTTTGCATTTCTTATTATCAAACCAATAATTAAGTCTTTATCGCTCATCGACGCTTTTCCTATAAATAAAGCATTTAGAGCTTCTTCTTCATAACCTTTGCTACCAACTTTTCTGACGGTTCCTGTCTTTCCAGAAACGTCTATGCCATTTACTTTAGCCCTTCTTCCAGTTCCCAAATCAACTACGCTTTTCAGTATGTTTTCCATATTTGATGAAACTTCAGGAGAGAGAATTTGATCGAATTCATCACTTGAAGAGTTTGTGACTAATTTTAATGGAATTGATTTTCCGTTAGCATATAAAATAGAATAAGAATTTACTAATTCCAAAAGAGTCGTTTGAAGTCCATACCCATAGCACAAACTTACCTTCTCTCTATCACTTAAAGTATTCACATTTGGTAAATAGCCTTCTCTCGTAGAAATAAAAATTTCATTAAAATATTTTCCAAATCCCATTTTGTAAAACCCGTTAACAATTAGTTCTGAATTTACTTTGTCACAAATTTTAACCATACCAACGTTACTTGAATTGGAAATTATTTGAGAAACATTTTGCACGCCATAATCTCTGAAATCTTTAGTTACAAATCCCTGGTAATCGATATAACCTGGGCTTGTATCAATTTGTTTATTTAATAAAGTATTATCATTGTCTAGTATCACAGCCATTATAATCGGCTTCACAGTTGACCCTGGCTCAAATAAATTTGTAGCTGCTTTATTTTCTAAAGTTCCTGAAGAAATATTTTTTCGATTATTTGGATCAAAGCTAGGGTAATTTGCCATTGCTAAGATTTCTCGAGTTTTTGGATCAATAACAACTAACGAACCAGAATTTGCTTCATGGAGTTTTACCGTATCTTCCAAAATTAAATAGGCATTTGTTTGAAGATCTGAATCAATAGTTAAAGAAATATTTTTACCATGTAAAGGTTCTTTTATATCGGAAGCTATAGTCTGATTTTTTCTTGAGGTTATATATTCTTTTACACCTTTTGTGCCAGAGAGCATAGAATTAAGACTTAATTCAATTCCTTGGATACCTGAATTGGTATAAGTATTTACTACTCCAACGATCTGTGAAAATGCCCTTCCTTTTGGATAATTTCTTTTGTATTTCTTATATCCAACTATACCTTGAATACTTTCTTTAATAATAGATTCGTATTTCTCAACACTTGCACTATGTTTTAAGATCAAATATTTTCTATTTTGGTTGGCTAGTCTATTTCTCAATTTCTTTTCATCAATCTCTAAAACAAAGGAAATTTTATGAATTTCGTCGGGATTGAAAGAGAAATTTTTTATTTCCAATCCTATTTCGTAAGATGGAATATCTTCTGCCAGTATAATTCCATCTCTATCTAAAATTTTTCCTCTCCTTGCGAGAAGATCTTTAGATTTTTCTGAAATAGAAACAGATTTTTCTATTGCAGTATCAAATTGATTTTTTTCAAGAAAGTAAAATCTTATTGGTAGAGATAATAAAAGTAAGAAAACTAAAATCCATATACTTAGTTCTCTATATTTATTAGTAAACTCAAAATACAAATCAATCTATCTGTCTTTTTACAAAAGATGGAATATCTAAGTAATCTGGACTACTCTTTTTTTCAACAGTTTCAAAGTCTGTTATAGGCTTAACCGTTGGTTGAGGTTGAGCAGAAGGAACTTTAAATCCAAATGGATCATCTGAAAGAGACATTTTCTTCTGTTTAGAATCTCCTAAACCAGTTGCAACAATTGTTACCTTAAGATCTCCTGCTTCCATAGATTTGTCTATTGCAACTCCAGGAATTATTAAAGCTCCCTCAGAAGAAAATTGATTCACTTGCTCTAAAACCCGATCGATTTCTTTCATACCGATCTTATCTTTTGCAGAAATATTTACTAATACGCCTTTAGCATTTTCTAAATTTATATCTTCTAATAGAGGGCTACCCACCGCAGAGGATGCAGCCTCAATGGCTCTACTTGGCCCACTAGCTATTCCCGTTCCCATCATAGCTGTTCCTTTTTCAGACATTACTGCTTTTACATCTTGAAAATCCACATTGATTGTTCCTACATTTGTGATGATGTCAGAAATACCTCTTACTGCTCCAAGCAATACATCATTTCCGTGAGCAAAAGCATCTTGAAAATCTATATCGTCACCAAAGACTTCTGCTAATTTTTGGTTAGGAATAGTGATCAAAGAGTCAACTTCATCTCTTAACGCTTTTATTCCATCATCCGCAACCTTATCTTTTCGTTCTAGATTTAAAGGTTTAGTGACAACTGCAACTGTTAAAGCGCCTACTGATCTGGCAACTCTTGCTACTATTGGAGAGGCTCCAGTTCCGGTTCCACCGCCCATCCCCGCAGCAATAAAGACCATGTCCGAGCCTTCTAACAAAGATTCAATTCTTTCATAATCATCTAAAGCAGTATCTCTACCAATATCAGGATTTGCTCCTGCACCTTGTCCAGAATTTGTTAACTCTCCCAAGCAATGTTTGATTTCAGCAACGCTAGCATCTAGAGCTTGGCTGTCAGTATTTATGGATATAGTCTCTACATTCTCTAATCCACTATTAACCATATGATCAATCGCATTACCGCCACAGCCTCCAACACCAACTACTTTTATTAAAGCGCCTGGGTTACTTCCTTTTTCAACTACTTTCCAGTTCATAATTTCCTCCTAAACTAAAAATTATTTTGAATCCATTTAAAAGCTCTATTCACTAAACCTTTTTCTCTCATGAAAGCAAAATCTATAATCTCTTCTTCTGTGATTTTTTGCCCATAAAGAATTAAACCTATCGAAGTTGAATAAACTGGATTTTTTAAAATATCTGTGAGCCCTACTAGCCCTTTTGGCTTACCTACTCTTACAGGAACTTGAAAGATTTCTTCTCCTAACTGAGAAATTCCCTCAATTTTGGATGCCCCTCCTGTGAGAACAATACCTGCTGGCAATAATTGTGAAAGATCATTAATTCCTAATCTTTGTTTAATCATTTGAAATATTTCTGCATACCTATGCTCTATTACATCTGCAAGAGCTTGACGAGAAAAAATTTTGTCAGATCTACCGTTGATTGAAGGGGTCGAAATTTTATCTCCCTCATTAGTCAACGAGCTAGAAGCACAACCATATTTTTTCTTCAGTTCTTCCGCTTGGGATGTCGGTGTTTGAATTGCTCTCGCAATGTCATTAGTAACATGGTCTCCTCCAACGGGAATATTTACAGTATGGCTAATGGAATCATCCATAAAAATTGCTACATCTGAAGTCCCGCCGCCTAGATCAATTAGACAAACACCCAATCTTTTTTCATCATCTGATAAAACCGAATAACTAGATGCTAATTGTTCTAAAACATAGTCTTGAACAGTTATGCCACAAGCTCTCATACAAGAAGATATGTTTTCTGCTGCGTTTTTATCACAAGATACTAAATGGACTTTAGCTTCCAATCTAACTCCTGCCATTCCCAAGGGTTCTTTAATTCCATTTTGTTGGTCTATTGCATATTCTCTTGCAAGAATATGTAAGAGTTTATATCCGTCTGGAATAGCTTGGGCTTTAGCTGCAGTTATAACTTTCTCAACATCACTAAATTTCACTTTTTTATCCTTTATTGGAACAACGCCTTCAGAGTTCAAGCCATTCGAACTTCCTCCAGAAATTCCTACATAGGCTTGATGAACCCTTATTCCTGACATCAGCTCTGCTTTATTTGTTGCTTCTTGTATCGCCTGAACTGTAGATTCAATGTCAACTACCACACCATTTTTCAAACCTTTAGAAGGATGAGTTCCTAGACCTAAAACATTTAAACCATCAGCATTTGATTCGACTACCAAACAAACAACCTTTGAGGTTCCTATATCAATTCCAACTTTAATATTTTGATTATTAATTGAAGCCATTTTGTTTAGCCGCCTCTTTTTCTCTAACTAATAAATTTTTAAATCTAATATTCTCTGATTCTAAAACTAAAAATCTTTCAAATTCGTCATCAATCATTGAATTCAAAGATCTAACCTCATGAACGTTTAAAGATTTGGTGATAGTTGAAGTCATAATGCCTATTGTCAAAAAACAAAACATGAATATTATTGGAAATTGATCATTCATAATTTTTCACCAACTCTTAGAATTGCGCTTCTGGATCTTGGATTATTCTCAATCTCATCAGAACTTGGTTTTATCACTTTTCCTTTTTGTTTTACTAAATTCTCAAAAGAAATATCAGCTAAATTTCCTTTCAAGAAATTTTTTACAATTCTATCTTCGATTGAATGAAAAGAGATCACCACCAATCTTCCTCCCTTTTTTAATAATTTTATTGAACTTAGAAGAACAGAAATTAACTCATCTACTTCGTTATTTATAAACATTCTTATTGCTCTAAAGATATTGGTTGCAGGATGTTTTTTTGATCGATTAGAGTAAAATTTTAAAGAGGTAAGATCAGAAGTAGATGAAATTTCTTTTTTTCTCCTTTTTTCGATAATTTGTCTTGCAAGATTTCTAGATTTCCTCTCTTCACCAAAAAAGAACAAAACATCAGCAATTTCCTTTTCAGAGGAATTATTTAACCAATCACTTGCAGTCATTCCCGTTGATTGATCCATCCTCATATCGAGATTTGCATCTTTTTTAAAGCTAAAACCTCGTTCCGCATCGTCAAGTTGAATTGAAGAAATGCCGAGATCCAACAAAATCCCGTCGAAAGAATCGTTAATAAAGAAATTTTGCAAATCCGAAAAACTTGAATTAATGAATTCAAATCTGGTGTCGTTTATTTTTTTAGAAAATTCAGATACCTTTGGGTCTTTATCTATAGCTTTTAAACTGCCCTTCTCTGTCAGCTTTTTTAAAATTTCCTTTGAATGACCACCCATTCCAAATGTACAATCTAAGTAGTCGCCATCTTTGTCGTGAAGTAAATTTTCTATAACCTCTTCTGGCATTACCGATATGTGATTCAAAATGGTATCTCCCTTACTTCTTCCGGAAGATCAATTTCAATCCTCTCGCCTTTTATCTCTTTGCCAGATTCTTTTATTTTCCAATTTTTTTCGCTCCACAACTCAAATTTTTGACCCATTCCAATAAGGACAACTTTAGCTTTTTCCTTTAGTTGAGCATATTCTCTTAACGATAAAGGAAGTAAAATATTCATTCGTTCAGAAATCTCAAAATCCATGTAATGTGCATTTCCTAGAAAATTCCATTGCAATGATCTAATTTCAGGATTTAGCCCCGATAAACCCTCAAAAGAATTAGAAATTTTCTTCCATAAGTTCCCTGGATAAATTAATAAAGAAGGATATTGAGGATCTCTGGTTACAATGAGAGAGCCGCCAGCTAAATTTTTTAACTGATCTTTATATTTGGCAGGCATCGCAATTCTTCCCTTAGTATCTAAAACTAAACTGCTGAAGCCATATAAACCGGCCATATTTTGTCCCTATTATGTACACTTAGGTATATTTTTACACACTTTCGCACACTTTTAAAGACATAAGGTCAAATGATTTTTCTTTGTTTTAACGAATATTTGGGATGAGCTGACCCATAAGCCGGGTTCTGTTTTATGTAATCATTCATCTTGGATTTACGTCGCCGCAAACCTCTAGCAACTTACCCAGATTCAATGCGGATAACATTATAGAATCTCTATTTAGTCTTGCTCCAAGTGGGGTTTACAAAGCAATATTTGTTTCCAAATATCCGGTGCGCTCTTACCGCACCTTTTCACCCTTACCTTTACGGCGGTTTACTTTCTGTTGCACTTTCCGTAGTAATTTTCATTACTCCCAGGAGTTACCTGGCACTTCATCCTTTGGAGCCCGGACTTTCCTCTGACTTATGCCAGCGATTACTCGATCAGCTCGTTGAGAATTATATTATTTTTTTTTAAAAAAGTTGTATATTTCTTTTGAATTTTCAGTCGATACTTTTGAAATAATCTTTGAGATTTGTCTTAATGTCATGAAAGGTTTAAGTTCATTGAATAATATTTCTGAGTTTTTAGAATCAAAAATTTCCTCTTCTTCTGTACCATCCAATAAAATTACGTATTCTCCTTTCTCAATTACTTTTGATAAATCTGATTTAACCACCAACTCATAGATTGTACCCCTATAAAATTCTTCATAAATTTTAGTCATCTCCCTTGCGAGTACAATTTTTCTTTCTGGTTCAAAAACTTTTTGAAAATTTTTTAAACTTTTTTTTATTCTTTTAGGTGATTCAAAAAAAATTTGTGTCTCTTTTTTAAATTTTATTTCTTTTAAAAAATTTATTTGTGAAATTTCTTTTTTTGGAAGAAACCCTCGAAAAGTAAAGCTTTTTGTTTTGAGACCTGAGGCAATCAACGCACTTATTACTGAGCTTGCACCAGGAATGGGAACTACATCGATGTTTTTTTCAATTGCCTTTTTTACAAACTCACTACCAGGATCAGATATGAGAGGAGTGCCTGCATCAGAGATCATGGCGATATTTTTTCCCATGAGAATTTTTTCTATCAAAGAGTCTTTTTTGCTTTCTGAAGTGAAATCATTAAATAAAAAAATTTTATTTTTTATTTCATATTTGTTTAGAAGAGTTTTGCTTTTGTGGGTATTCTCCGTTAAAACTAAGTCTACTTCTGATAGAACTTTAATTCCTCTGAAACTGAAGTCTTCTAAATTTCCAATAGGAGTTGCAACTAAATATAATGATCCTTGTGAACTAATGATTAATCCTCCAAAAAAAATTGCTCTCTATCTATTATTGACCATGCTTTTTTTTAGCTGTGCCACAACTGAGAATGACGAATTAAGAGAATTTAACTTTAATTTTGACTCTAATCAAATTACAAAAAAAATTTTCAACGAGCTTAAGACAATTTCAGTCAAAAGAGATATTGAGATAATTCAGTCTTCAAGTTCTCTAAAAGAAGAAAACTTTAAAAAAGGATTTCTTGCGGCCTTCTATTTTAACAACAAATTTTCAAAAAATAAGAAAAGAGTTTATTTCGTTGACGTTGAAGAAAAAATTAAAGTATGTAGAAATCCTTCTAGATCTAGATCTATTACTCTTATTTTAGAAAGTGCTTTAAACAAAAATTTGTTAGAAAAGTGTGATTTTAATAAATCTAGTACTTTTGTGATCAAATTAGATAAGAGTACTTCAGTATCAGGCTATAGAGAGATTACTCCAGGTCACTCATTCTTCGATGATTTAAGAGTTACAAATATTTTAAAAAAAAATAAATTTATCTTAGTAAGTCTTGAAGTCGACGAAATAGAGAAATTTGTAAATTTCGCTAAACAAAATAATCTTGAGATACAAGAGAAAAATCTTTTTCTTCTAGAAAAAACAAATGATTTCGAGTCAACGATCGCCCAGATTTTTGAACAAAATAAAAGTAATGTTAGGAAAAGAAAGGTAGAGAGTATCTTAGGTCGCGATCTTGAATTTTCTAGTAGAAAGAGAAAAGATCTAGAAGATATAATATTAATTTCAAGCTCTGAAGTAGCAAAACGTATTCTTCCTGCTCTTAAATTTAATCTTTTGCAAGATATAGCTGTATTCAATATGCCGAATCACTATGATTCTTGGAATGATTCTTCTTCTCCCTCCGATTTAGAAAATTCTCAAGGCTTAGAATATCCAATATTGGTGAACAAGATGAATTTTGATGACGATTCATTTAATTTTCTAAATTCAAAAGAAAAAGTTATCTATTCTCTTGGTTTTGATGCTTTTGGAGTAATTAATAAAAAAAGTCATTTCGGTTTTTTAGGACAACATTCAATTGAAAATGAAAAAGTTCATTTAGAACCAATTAAAGTAAGGTTTTTTAAAGGTGAAATATTTCAGGATTATTAAATTAAAAATTTTTCTTTTTCCGCTCCCGTTAGGCTGGCCTTAAAAGAATTTTTTTCAAAAATTCTTTCCATGTAATCTTTAATGCCCGCTGCGGCTTTCGTGTTTGGAATATTTATACCTAAAAAGTTTAATCTGAAGAGTATAGGACAAACAACGGCATCTAATATGGTAAATTCTTCTTCATTAAAAAAAGATGGATTACTAAAAAGTATTAAAGAATTTTTCAGATTAACTTCCAAAGCACTTTTACTTTTTGTCAATTCAGATTTTGAGCTAGCTTCATCTTCCAAAGTATCCAAATGGATGGCTAAATCCTTTTCTATCCTATCTAGAATCAGTCTAGTTTGGGCTCTTGCAACAGGATAAACAGGAAGTAATGGAGGATGCGGAAATCTTTCATCAAGGTATTCGACGATTAGAGCAGAGTTATAAAGCGAAAGTTCTCGATCTATTAACAATGGCAAAGAACCATCTGGATTAACATCTAAAATTTCCTTGGGAATTGCATTTTTATCTAACGCCTCCAAATCACATGATATTTCCTTTTCTTGAATTATAATTCTAACTTTTTGGCTTCTATGACCTATTTCATCGTGAAAGAGGACCATGGAAGATCTATTTTTAAGCAAACTCATTTGTGAAGATTTTATTTAAGTTCCTTTTTATACTCTCTGTATAGCAAAAAAGCAAAGGCAGTAAATAATAAAAGAAACAGTAAGACATAAACTCCTAATTGTTGTCTTTCTCTTGCGGATGGATCAGAAACGTAAACTAAGAAATTAGTTAGATCTGCCATTGTTTTATTAAAGTCATTTTCAGACATTGAATTTTGAAGATCTTCTAGGACATGTGGCATTGATACATTTTTGTAAACCAGATTATTGACCCCATAAGGCCTTGAAGAATCAGAATAGAAACTTTTTAAATATGTATAAATCCATTCAGGCTTCCTAACCCTTGCCTCTAGGGTAAGATCGGGTGGAACAGCGCCTAACCAATTTACTGCGTCTTCTTTGTTTAAACTAATTTGCATTAATTCTCCAGGTTTAGAATCATCATAAATTAGATTGCTTATATACAACTCAATAGGAATTTCTAGATCTTCTGCAATTCTTTTGTATCTAGAGTATTTTAAAGAATGGCAACCGTAACAATAGTTCATATAAGTTGATAATCCATTTTGTAATTCTGCATTGTTGTAAATATTTACCTTGAAGTTTTCACATTCAATGGTCCCGCAGCTCAATTCGTCAGCACCAAAAAAATGAAAAGGTATGAAAAGAAACAGAAATGGAAGAAGCTTCATTATTTATCCAGGAACTCTTTCTGGAACTGGCTTACATTTCTCTAATTTAGTATAAATTGGCATAAGTAAAAAATAAGAGAAATAAATAACTGTAAATACTTTTGCCAGAACATTCTTAAGTTCAGTTGGGGGAACTAGCCCAAGGTAACCCAAGACAAAAAAGCTGACAACAAAGCCTGTAAGAAAAATTTTGCTGTAAATACCTTTGTATCTAATAGATTTAACAGGGCTTCTATCTAGCCATGGCAATGCTGCAAATATTGCAATCCCTGCTGCCATAGTGGCGAAACCAAGAAATTTTGCAGTAAATCCAAAAATTGAAAAATCTACTGCTCGAAGCATTGCGTAATAAGGTGTGTAATACCAAGATGGCACGATATGAGCGGGAGTAGATAATGGGTTAGCTGGTTCAAAGTTTACTGTTTCAAGTATGTAACCTCCTCCACCAGGAAAAAAGAAAACTATCCCACAAAAAAATAAAAGAAATACTCCTAGAGCATAAACATCATGAGTAATATCATAAGGATAAAAAGGCTTAGAATCTAAAGGGACACCATCATTGTCTACATGTTTTTTAATATCTATTCCGTCAGGATTGTTTGATCCAATTTCGTGAAGTGCAAGAATGTGGAAAAAAACAACCGCTATCAACATGATTGGTAACAAAACTACGTGAAAAGCAAATAATCTCGACAAGGTTATCCCAGAAACAAGATAATCTCCTCTAACCCAAGTGGCAAGGTCTTCTCCAACAATAGGAATTGATCCAAATAAAGATATAATCACCTGCGCTGCCCAAAAAGACATTTGCCCCCAAGGAAGAACATAGCCTGTAAAACCCTCAGCGCAGAGCAAAACGTAAGTAAACCATCCGCCAAGCCATATCAATTCTCTAGGTTTTTGGTATGAGCCATACATCATCCCTCTAAACATGTGAAGATAAATTAAAACAAAAAAAGCTGAAGCTCCTGCAGCGTGCATGTATCTTAAAAGCCAGCCGTATTCTACGTCTCTCATAATATACTCAACGGAAGAAAAGGCTTCTTCAGCCGTATTTGTATAGTTCATCATTAACCAAAGTCCCGTAAGAATTTGCATTACCAGAACAATGATCATAAGAAATCCAAATAAGTACCAGAAATTGAGATTCGTGGGAGCAGGATACTTAGATAAATGTCTTTCAATTAAATCCGTTAGAGGAAATCTTGTATTAATCCATTGCAACATTATGATACTCCGTCTAAACCAATTACTAATAAATTATCTTTGGGGAAATAATGTGGTGGAACGTCCATATTTGTTGGTGCTGGAACACCTGCATATACTCTACCAACCATATCGAATTTTGAACCGTGGCATGGGCAGAAAAAACCTCCCTGCCAATCAGAGTCGAATGCCACAGAACCTGTTTCAGGATAATATTTTGGAGAGCAGCCAAGATGAGTACAAACTCCCGTAATTACAGCTACTCCTTCTTGTCTTGACCTAATCTGATTATTAACATATTCAGGCTGTTTTGAGTTTTTACCTTCTGGATCAGCTAATCTTGATAGATTGGAGGATAGTAGTTTCACAGTATTTTCTTCCATTTTAACAACAAATATAGGTTTTCCTCTCCACTCAACAACTTTCATTTGGCCTGGTGTTAGTGATGAAATATCAACTTGAACTGGAGCTCCAGCTGCCTCTGCTCGCGCGCTTGGTTTAAAAGCGCTCAAGAAGGGTATGGCAAGAAAAAAAGCTCCTATCGAAGCCATTGAAGCCGTAATAAAACTTAAAAACTTTCTTCTTCCAGGATTTGGAGGAGATATCGGTTGAACCATCGAAATTATCTTTTACTAAATTGTTTTGACTTTCTTGCTTTTACTAATCCAACTTTCTTTCTTTCGACTTGTCTAGAGTCTCTAGTCAAATATCCAGCCGACTTCAATGAAGATCTATACTCTGGATCAAATTTTTCTAAGGCCCTAGATATACCATGTCTAATGGCACCTGCTTGTCCAAATGAACCACCGCCTGAAACTTTGACCATAATGTCGAATTTGCTAGAAATGTCTAAAAGAACTAAAGGTTGCATTACTAGTATTTTAGCAACTTCCCTTCCAAAGTATTCTTCTAAAGGTATATCATTTACTAATATATTTCCTTTTCCTTCAGAAAGATAAACTCTTGCTGTTGAGGTTTTTCTTCTTCCAGTCGCATATGTGGTATCTTGACTCATAATTTATTTTTAGATCTCTAAAGGTTGAGGAGCCTGTCCGGTGTGAGGATGATTTTCACCTTTATAGATTTTAAGTTTTGCTAGCATTTTAGTTGTTAATTTATTTTTAGGTAGCATGCCTTTTACCGCTTTAAGTATGATTTCTTCAGGCTTTTGCTCGACCAAATTTTGAAAGGTCTGAGTTTTTAATCCTCCAGGATAACCCGAATGACTATGGTATTTTTTTTGCGACTCTTTATTCCCGGTAAGTCTTATTTTCTCAGCATTTATGATCACGACAAAGTCTCCAAGATCACTATTTTTTGAAAATTGAGCTTTATTTTTTCCCATCAAAATAGAAGAAATTTTGGAAGATAATCTTCCAAGTGTTTTATTTTCAGCATTTACTAGATGCCATTTTTTGACCATTTCGTCTGATTTAAAACTTTTTGTTTTCATAATTAAAAAAATAGTATTTTCAGCGCGTGAATAATAACTCAGAGAAGTTATAATTTCCAACTTCAATGAATAGAAAAGTATTAATTTCGATATCCTTATGGACCATTTTAGGCTTACTTTCCGGATTCGTGTTCTTAAATTACACTTCTTCGGAAAAGCTTCCAGATATCTTAGAAGAAGCATCTCCATCTGTAGTAAATATTTGGAGCATAAAAAAATGGAAAGCTTGGCAAGAAAAATCTAGCCTTCTTGGAATAAAAAGATATCAGCAAGTAATAAAAACGGGTTTTTTTCCAAATGGATCGGGAGTGATAATTGATAGCCAAGGCAAAATTGTCACTAATTATCATGTTATAAAAGAAGCTTTTCAGAGTAATCAAAAATTAATTATTGAGCTTAATAGTGGTCAAATATTAGAAGCTTTAATTCTTGGTTTTAGTGAGACGGCCGACATTGCTGTAATTCAAACAATAAATGGTGAAAATCTTAAACCAATAAAATTAAAAAAAAATATAGATAACCTTAGAGTTGGAGAACAAGTCATTGCTATCGGCAATCCTCAAGGCTTAGGCAAGTCTTTCAGCATGGGAATTGTAAGTGCAATCAATAGGCAATTTAAAAATGTAACTGGAACTTTCATTCAAACAGATGCCTCTATAAATCCAGGTAACTCTGGTGGGGCTTTAATTGATAAGAATGGATATTTGTTAGGAATAACCAATTTTATTGAGACAACTTCCGGTGGAAGTCAAGGTCTTAATTTTGCAATTCCTGTAGACGAAGTAATGAAGGTCTATAACGAAATTACTAATTAAAAAGCCTTTTCAATCTTAAATCTACTGCATTTGCATGAGCAGTTAAACCTTCCTCTATAGCAATATCTCTCGAAGTTTTTAATATTTTCTTGAAATTTTCATCTCGAGAATTTGTGATATGCGTAAAAGATGAATTAATAAAAAAATCTTGAATGCTGAGTTGAGAGCTGAATTTAGTGGCACCATTAGTTGGTATTACATGACTAGGCCCAGCACAATAATCTCCAAGAACCGCTGTATTCTTTTGGCCAAGAAAAATTGCTCCAGCATAAATTTCTTTTAAGTTAACTTGACTTTCATTTTTAAGAATTAATTGAAGGTGCTCTGGATTAAACTGGTTGCAAACTTCTTTAGCTTCATCAAAATCTGAAACATTTACTATCAGACCTAAATTTTTCAAAGATTTATAAGCATTGGAATCTTTATTAAAGTTAAGATTTTGTAAGTACTCTGAAACTTTATCTTCCACCTTTTCTGCCATCAAATTATTAACTAACACCAAAATACAACTTGAGTTAGGCCCGTGCTCTGCTTGTGCAATTAAATCTAAAGCTATCATTTCTACATCAGCAGTCTCATCGGCAATTATCATTACTTCAGAAGGTCCTGTCATAGCGTCAATTCCAACTATGCCAAAGACCTGTCTTTTTGCTTCCGCAACATATTGATTTCCAGGTCCAAAAATCTTATCAACTTTCTCAAAATTATCTGTACCGAATGCCATTGCTCCTATAGCTTGTGCTCCGCCAATAGAAATAACTTGATCAACTTCTCCAAGGAATGCTGTAGCTAACATCAATTTAGTATTTTTTTCGTTTGACGGCGGAAAACAAAGAAGAATTTCTTTTACTCCAGCAATTTTTGCAAGAACTGAGGTCATAAGTACCGAAGAGGGATAGATCGCACTTCCACCAGGAGCATAGAGACCAATTCTTCTTATTGGCCTAGAAATTTGTCCATATTTTGAAAAAACCTCATCTGTCTTCTCCCAATCAGCTGTACTGATTGATTGATGAAAACTTTGTATGCGTGATTTTAAGAAAATCAGATCATCTTTTATTTCTTTAGGAAGAACGTTATAGGAATCTTCTAATTTATCTCTCGAATGAATTAATTCGTTCAGATTCTTAGCAGATAGATTGTCAAATTTCTTTGAAAATTTGAGTAACGCTTTTTCGCCATTTACTTTTACTTCTTTAAGAATTTTTCTAACTTTATCAGACACTTCTTCTAAATCCTTTAAAGGATCAATATTTCTTCTATAAGATAGGAACTCTTTAAAAGTGACTTTTTTTAATTGAAATTCGTTCATATATGCTTTTTTAATTCTCTTGAAATTTCATTTATTTCTTTAAACTTAGATTTAAATGACGATTTATTAACAATAAGTCTTGAAGTTATATCAGAAATTTTTTCTAGCTCTTTTAGACCGTTTTCTTTTAAAGTTTGACCTGTTTGAACTAAATCGACAATGCAATCAGCAAGGCCTAAAACAGGAGCAATTTCGATAGCTCCTTTCAATATTAAAATTTCTATATCTTTAGAGTTTTCTAGAAAATATTTTTTTGTATATTCAGGATATTTTGAAGCAACTCTAATTTTTTTTTGTCTAGGTATTTTATTTTCCAATGAAGCCAGAGACATCCTGCATTGTCCTATTCCCAAATCTTCAAGTTCGTAATAATTATTTTCTAAATTTGACTCAAATAATATGTCTTTTCCTACAACTCCGATATCAGCTGCTCCATAATTTACAAACTTTGGAATATCCCACGTTCTCAGGATAGCAACTTTTATAAAATCCTTAGAAGTATTAATTATTAATTTTCTGGATTTATCATCAAATTCAATTCCAACTTTTTCAAGAAGAACTTTTACCTCATTTAATAATCTTCCTTTTGGTAAAGCCAACAAAAGACTCATTCGGACACCCTTTCAATATTTGCTCCGAGGAGATTAAGTTTTTCTTCAATTCTTTCGTAACCTCTATCAATGTGATAAATCCTATCAACTTTTGTTTGTCCTTTGGCAACCAATCCTGCTAAGACCAGGCTAGCAGAAGCCCTTAGATCAGTAGCCATTACTGGTGCGGCGAATAATCCGTTTTTGCTACCGACAATAATTGCGGTATTCCCCTGTAAGTTAATATCTCCTCCCATCCTAATTAGTTCTTGAACGTGCATGAATCTATTTTCAAAGACATTTTCTACTACTTTTGACTTACCTGTAGAAATAGAGTTTAAGGCTATAAACTGCGCTTGCATATCTGTTGGGAAAAGTGGGAAAGGCGCGGTAGAAATATTTACTGGACTTGGCTTTTGGTCCATTTCTAATTCTATGCTTTCTTCATTAAAAGTAATATTTGCACCTGAAATTTTTAATTTATCAATGATAGTCTCTAAAATCTTAGGAAATGAGCATTTGATTTGAATTTTTCCTTTGGTCATTGTCACTGCGGTTAGATAAGTTCCAATTTCAATTCTGTCATCCATAACTTCGTATTCACAAGGATTCAGCGAATCTACTCCTTTAACAGTGATTATTTCACTTCCTCCTCCTTCAATATTAGCCCCCATTTTCTTTAAACAAGAAATTAGATCCACAACTTCTGGTTCCTTAGCTGCATTTTTTATAACTGTTGTTCCTCTAGCCAGTACTGCAGCCATAATTGCATTTTCAGTTCCTGTAACAGTTACAGTTGAAAAATCTATTTTGCCTCCCTTGAGACCACCTTTTGCTTTTGCTTTTATATATCCATCAGAGATTTCAATCTCTGCTCCTAATTTCTGCATGCAGTCAATGTGCAAATTTACCGGTCTACTTCCTATTGCGCATCCACCGGGAAGCGCGACTTCTGCTTCATGATATCTAGTCAATAAAGGTCCCAAAACTAATATTGATGCTCTCATAGTCTTGACTAGCTCATATCTTGCAAGCGGATTGACAAGATTTTTTGTATCAACCTCCAAATCCATATCTTCATTAACCGTCATCTCTGCTCCCATAGAACTTAACAGCTCAATCATGGTTGTTATATCATTCAAATGAGGAATATTTTTTATTAAAAACTTGTCTTTTACTAAAATGGAAGACGCTAATATTGGTAGAGCCGAATTTTTTGATCCAGACGCTCTCAACGAGCCTTCGAGCGAAGACCCTCCGGTAATTAGAAGTTTATCCATTATTCTTTTCTAAAACGTTCCAATTATTTATAGCAAAATCTATATTCATATTTCCTACTTTGTACAAATTTAAAAATTGCTTCCTAAAAATTGAGATAATGTCTATACCATCTAATATTAATCCTATAATTTTCCAATCATTATTGATCTTTTTCATTTTGTAAATGAAATCTATCTTTCTTCCACTTAAATTAATTTTTAATTTGACTATTGCCAGATCCATTCGTTCATTAGGATGTAAATGGGATACAATTTTTAGGTCTTCATAATTTAATTCTTTCAAAGCTGAAGAATAAGACTCAAAAAGTGTACTTTTGAACTTTAAATTGAATCTTTCGATTTGTGCTGGAGAAGATTGTTGATAGATCATTTTTCCCATTACTCTTTTTGAAATTTCTTTTGGATCTATTAGATCCTCGATGGACTTTTCAAATCCTGCTATAAATAGATTCTTGTCTTTATCAATTAATTCAATATTTTTCTCTATGTAACCAAATAAATTTTTATGTTGATCATCCAAAAAAATCTCAATCGATTCGCCTGAAAAAGATAAATTTGAAAAGATTATTGAAAATATAAAAATGAATTTACGCATGAAAAAACGTTCTAATGGTTTATTATAAGGCCAAGAAGACAGTATTAAAAATTTCTATGAAAATTAAACCTAAGAAAAAAATTAATTTCTTTAATTCGGCTAAAAAAACCTTTTCTAAAGAAATATATTCTCTTTCACAAATTTCAAAACACATAAGTTCAAAAAATTTTAATGAGATGTGTGAAAAGATACTCTTGAATAAAGGAAATTTATTTCTTATGGGAATGGGAAAATCTGGAAATATTGCTGAAAAAGTATGTTCAACATTATCTTCGACTGGAACTCCAGCAATTTATATAAACGCCGCAGAGGCAAGCCATGGCGATTTAGGGGCTATTACAAAAAAAGATATTTTATTGATTTTTTCGTATTCTGGTGAAACTGATGAAATTCTCAAAATACTTCCAGCTTGCAAAAAGAAAGCAAAAGATATTTTTTCGATTACAGGAAACTCCCAATCATCCCTTTCAATTAACTCTAATGTCTCTTTAACCATAGAAATTGATCAAGAGGCTTGTCCAATGGATCTTGCTCCTACAACTAGCTCTACGGCTATGTTACTTTTGGGCGATGCTCTTGCAATATCATTACTAGAAGCTAAAGATTTTTCTCCACAAGATTTTGCAGAAAACCATCCTGGAGGCAGTTTAGGAAAAAAGTTTTTAAAAGTAAAAGACTTAATGTTAACTAAAAAAAATCTTCCAATAATATCTGAATCCTCCTCGATACATAGTGCAATTTATTTAATGTCTTCAAAAGGTCTTGGCTTAACTCTGATCAAAAGTAAAAATAAAGTATCAGGAATCTTTACTGATGGAGACTTGAGAAGGCTTTTAGAAAAGAAAGTCAACTTGACCGATTTAAAAATCAAAGAAGTGATGACAATGGATTTTAAGTTTGTTTCGGAGGAAATCTTAGTTTCTGAAGCTATAAAAATAATGGAAAAATTTAAAATTTTTTCATTGTTGGTTAAAAATAATAAGGATCAAGTTACTGGTCTCCTAAGGATGCATGACTTATTGGAAGCAAAAATTATTTAATGCGAAGAAATTTAATACTATATTCAATCCTTCTTTTAAGTCTTGCGGGTGTTTTTTTATTTTTGTCTTCCAATTACATTGATTCCTCAAATCAAGAATTTCAAGAAAATATAGTTCAAAATTTATTTCAAGCAGATAAAGTAAAATTGAGAGTATCTTTCTCAGATAAAAAAATTAAATTTTCTGTGAAAAGCGAGATGCTTAATAGCTTAGCAAATTCTAATTTTATGAAATTATTTCAACCTGAAATATATTTATCAGACGAAATGGACTTTGAAATTTCTGGAAACTCTAATAATGCTTTTTTCTATTACAAGACAAATCTCATAGAATTTAAAGAAATAGTTAATTTTAACGGAAGCTTTAAAAAAAATCCTTTTTCTGGCTCTTCTGAGAAAATGATTATTAACTTTTCAGACAACACTTTAGAAGTTTCAAAAAACTTAAAAATAAATTATTTAAATAGTATCTATTCTGCAGATTCGATAAAAATAGATTTATCGGAAAAGTTAATTTTAGACAGTTCTAATATAAAATCTCAAGAAATCTGAAAATGATTATCGCAAAAAACATTAACGTTAATTACGGAAAAAAAACAATTCTTGACGATATTTCTTTAAATGTAGACTTCAAAAAAATAACTGGACTTTTGGGTCCGAATGGAGCGGGAAAAACTACTCTCTTTTATTCTCTTGCAGGCTTGTCGAGACCGTCTGAAGGAAAAATTTACTTAAATGAAACTGAAATTACTAACTTATCGCTTAGCAAAAGAGCTGAAATTGGAATTGTTTATCTGCCTCAGGAGCCCTCAATTTTTAGAAATCTTTCTGTGAAAGATAATTTAAGGTCTTCTCTAGAAACAAAATACTCTTCTAAAAAAAAGATAGAGGAAAATATTAATATCCTTTTAGATGAATTTAATATTTCTTCTATCTCTATGCAAAAAGGAAGAGAGCTCTCTGGAGGACAAAGAAGAAGAGTTGAAATAGCAAGATCAATAGCTTTGAATCCAAAATTTATAATGTTGGATGAGCCCTTTGCGGGTATTGACCCTTTGGCTATTGATGATATTAAAAATTTAATTTCAAAATTAAATGAGAAAGGTTTGGGGATCTTAATAAGCGATCATAATGTAAAAGCTATGATAGACATATGCGAGAACGTCAAGGTCATAAATTCAGGAAGAATTATAGCTGATGGCAGTCCTGCTGAGATTACTGACAACTCAATAGTAAAAAAAGTTTATTTAGGAGAATCTTTTTGAAATTACAAAAAATTGGGCTAAATTTAAAAAAAACAAAAAAAACTTTGTTGCTTGAATTTATATCCCATTCCATTTCTAAAGAAAATAAACTCTCCCCTCTTTCAGATGAAACTTTGAAAAAAATGTTTGAACAGAAAAATAAAATTAAAGTTTCAAGGAAAACTATCTCTAAATATAGAATACTTTTGAACCTTCCAGCGGCTCACTATAGAAAAGACGAAAATGGAGTCTAATAGTTCGTCCAAAACCAGCTCGATACAAAAAATAGTTTCCTCAGGTCAATTTATTAATTCAAGAGAAACCTTGAATTCTCTTCCCGCCTATGAGATTTCATTATTAATTGAATCTAGCCCACCAAATACTAGAGCTTTAATCTGGCAGCTAATAGAAGAAAAGAATGAAGGAGAAATTTTAAAAAATTTATCGGATGACGTTAGAGAAATGATTTTATCCTTTATGAATCCAGCAGAAGTTGCAGAAGTAACAAAAGATCTTGAACCAGACGAAGTAGCAGATATTCTTCAGGATCTACCAAAAAAAGTAATGAAGGAGGTATTAGAAAAAATATCTGACCAAAATAAAAGTATTTTAGAACAAGTTCTAAAATTTCCTGAAGATTCAGCAGGTGGTTTGATGAATACTGATGTTATTGTTGTCAGACCATATCATTCAATTGAATTAGTCTTACGCTATCTAAGGATAAAAAATTCAATCCCCCTTTTAACAGATAATCTTTTTGTAGTTAGCAGAAATAATAAGTTTAGAGGTGTTTTACCAATTTCAAGTTTGATTACAAACTCTCCTAACGAGATAGTAAAAAATATTATGATTCAAAAAAAACCACTAATTGCATCTACAGAATCTAGTGAGGTAATAAAAATATTTGAAAAAGATGATTTAATTTCGGCGCCTGTAATTGACGAAGAAAATAATTTAATCGGGAGAATAACTTTTGATGACGTTATTAGTGAAATTAAATCCGATGCAAACGACTCTTTAAAACAAATGTCTGGTCTGAGTGGAGATACGTTTGAGAAAACTTCTAAAGCGATAAAAAGTAGAGGTTTTTGGTTAGGTATCAATCTTTTCACTGCAATAATTGCTTCTTCTGTAATAAATTTATTTAAAGAAACAATTGAAGAGGTAATTTTTTTAGCAGTTTTGATGCCAATTATTGCAAGTATGGGAGGTGTTGCTGCTACTCAAACACTTACAGTAACTGTTAGAGGTATAGCGTTAGGACAAATAATGTCATCAAATTATATTTATTTATTATCAAGAGAGATAACAGTCGGGATTGTAAATGGTATTTTCTGGGCTTTAATTTTGGGGTTAATTTCTTTCTTATGGTTTAGTGATTTTACTATTGCAATAATCATTTTATTATCTTTAATTATTAATTTGTTTTTTGCAGTTTTAAGCGGATTAGGAATTCCACTTATTTTAAAGTTTTTTAAACTGGACCCCGCTATCGGTGGAAGTGTAATAGTCACAACAATAACAGATGTGGTAGGTTTTTTTTCCTTTTTGGGGTTAGCGACAATTTTCTACAGCTAACTACCATAAGTAAATTTTATTCTTATATTTCTTAAGAAGCCGTAAATAACAGGCCAAATAAATGCAGAAATAAGAGTAAAAATTAATAATTCTAGAAAAATTTTCAAAGAAAAGTTAGAAAAAGAGATTATGAATATCATCTGATTCAAAAAAACTGCGCTAGCAACAATAAGAGATTGCTGAACTCTAAACAACGCTCTTAACCGATGAAAATATCTTTGTATCAAATAAGAACTTATCAAAAAAATCATAACATTTGTGCCCAATACTAAGTCTTGAGATAAATCTAGAAGAAACCCAGAAATTATCGCCCAAAATAAACCCACACTTTTAGGAAGAGCCATATTCCAATAAATGAGGCACATTAAAGTTAATGGAATATTTAAATAGAAGCTGAAAGAATTTCTAAAAATAATCTCAACAATAGAAAAAATAATTATTGTGATACCTATTGTTAAGTAAATAGGAAAAGTATTTCTCTTATCAAGATATTCTGTCATGGAGAGATAAATAATACTTTTGAGCCTTTATCAAATTCAGCGCTAGAAGAAACTTCGACTTCCTGAAATTTAAGATTTTGGTTTTTTGAAATGCTTTTTACCTTTCCAATTAAATATCCTTTTGGAAATTTTCCTCCTAATCCAGAAGAATATATTTCATCGCCTTCATAAAGATTTACTTCACTACTTAAATTTTCAATTGTGAAGGTTTTGTCTTCACCCTTTCCTTTCAAAATTATATTTAAGCCATTTCGAGGAATGTAACTTGGCACAACATTACCTTGCTCATATAAAGGCTGAACTTTTACATAATTAGGGTAAATTTCAGATATTTGTCCAACAACCCCGTAATTATTTAGAACAACCATATTTTCATTCAGTTTTTTTATGTTGGTAAAAACATTTAATGATTCATTGGGGAAAAAACTTTTACTTTTGATTTCCCCAAGAATTGAAACAGAAAAATTTTTGGTTTTTACAAGATTCATTAAATTTGAAAGCTCGATATTTTCTTCCTCAATATTTTTTAATTTTAAGATTTCAAAATTTAATTTTTCTATCTCATCATTCAAATTATCTATTTCAATATATAATTGATTTTGAGAGCTGAAAAAAAAGGTAATTCTATTTGAAGTTTCAACAACCGTATTTGGTATTTCTGTAAGGGGCTGAAATAATAATTGAAGGTAAATTTTTAAATTTTTACTGTAATCAAAATAAAAATCAGTAAAAAAAATTGTTAGGGTTAGAAAAAATGATGGAAATATCTTTGAGGCCCTCATCGACCCAGTAGTGAAGATTGCACTTTGAGCTATTTGTGTTTGTTTAAGCTCTTTGTTAATCATTTACTCTGTAGACAGTAAATCTACGTCGTACTTATCTAGAATATCTAGTGCTATGCCCCCACCTCTAGCTACGCAAGTAAGAGGTTCTTCTGCAACAATTACAGGAATTCCTGTCTGTTCAGAAATCATTTTATCTAAATCTCTCAAAAGTGCGCCTCCTCCTGTCAAAACAATACCTCTCTCAGAAATATCTGAGCTCAATTCTGGAGGGGATTGTTCCAAAGCATTTCTTATAGACTGTAAAATAGAAGAAAGCGGACCAGAAATAGCTTCATAAATTTCCTGACTAGATATATTTAAAGTATTGGGAACACCTTCTGCGAGGTTTCTACCTCTAACCTCCATATCTTTTACTTCACTATCGGCAGAAGCACATCCTACACTTTCTTTAATTCTTTCGGCAGTAGATTCACCAATCAAAACTCCATACTTTCTTCTCAAGTAAGAAACAATAGACTCATTGAACCTATCTCCACCGGTTTTTAAAGAACTTGAGAAAACTACACCATTTAAAGCTAATATTGCTATTTCTGTCGTGCCTCCTCCAATATCTACAACCATTGAACCTGAGGCCTCCTCAACGGGGAGTCCAGCTCCTATTGCTGCTGCCATTGGTTCCTCGATTAATCTAACTTCCCTTGCACCAGCTTGCAAAGCTGACTCTCTTATAGCTCTTCTTTCTACTTGAGTTGATTGACATGGAACGCAAATCAAAATTCGCGGACTAGGTCTGAAGAAATTTTCTCCATGAACTTCCTGAATAAAATGTTGAAGCATTTTTTCAGTCACTTGAAAATCCGCTATTACTCCGTCCTTCAAAGGTCTAATAGCCTCAATATTTCCAGGAACTCTTCCAAGCATTCTTTTTGCTTCAGACCCTACTGCAACAACAGATCTGTGGCCATCCGTTTTTTTTATAGCAACAACTGATGGCTCGTCTAAAACAATACCTCTTCCCCTCACATAAACAAGAGTATTAGCTGTACCTAGATCTATTGAAAGGTCGGTAGAATAAAATCCCTTCAAATATTTAGATAATGAAACCATTTTTTTAAATTAAATGTAAAATGCAATCTATTTATATCTCCAAAGATATAATAACTTAAATTATATAAATAAATGAAAATATCAGAAGAAACTTTAAAAAATATTTCCCAATTATCAAAATTAGGAATTCATGATGATACAAAAAAGAAATTGATCAAAGAATTGGAATCTATTTTAGAAATGGTAAATAAAATGAACGAAGTAAATACTGAAAATGTTGAACCAATGAGTCACGCAATGAGTGATTCTCAAAATCTTAGGGAAGATTTAATCTCAAGCGATATAAAAAGAGATGACTACATGGAAAACGCTCCTCTTTCAGAAGATGGATACTATCTAACTCCAAAAGTAATAGAGCAAGATGATTGATCTTAAAAGTTCTGATCTAGTAACTCAAATAGAAGCTCTTAAGAATAAAGAAATCTCCTCATACGAACTCACTTCTATGTATTTGAAAAATATTCAAGATAATGAAAATTTAAATTGCTTTATTTCCATAAATGAATCTGCACTTGAGGATGCAAAAAAAATTGATTCATCGAAAGAAGAATTTGGTCCTCTCAAGGGTATTCCCATTGCTCATAAAGACATTTTTTGCGTGGAAAATGGTAAGACAACTTGTGGATCTAAAATGTTGGAAAACTTTATTTCACCTTATTCATCTACGGTTTATGAAAAGCTTAATAGAGCAGGAACGGTAATGTTGGGTAAAACGAATATGGATGAATTTGCGATGGGATCTTCGAATGAAACCAGTTATTTTGGAAATGTAAAAAATCCTATCGAAAACACTAAAAGTCCCGGAGGTTCCTCAGGTGGATCTGCCGCTGCAGTTAAGGCTAATTTATGTGCCTTTGCAACTGGAACGGATACTGGAGGGTCTATAAGACAACCTGCATCCTTCTGCGGAATTACGGGAATTAAGCCAACCTATGGAAGAGTTTCTAGATGGGGAATGATTGCTTTTGCATCAAGTCTTGACCAAGCTGGAGTTTTCACAAAAACTGCATTAGATGCTGCAATAGCTCTAGAAATGATTTCTGGGTTCGATAAAAAAGACTCTACTTCTATCAATAGCGAAGTTTCAAATTTGAAATATGAGACTGTTTCTAAAATGGATCACATAATTGGAATACCCTCAGACATTATTGATTCGATTAAAGATCCAAAAGTGAAAGAAACCTATTTAGAGAATATTGAACTTTTAAAAAAAAATGGTGTTAAGACTAAGGAAATTAAACTCCAAAATCTTGAATATTCTCTTCCTGCATACTACGTTATTGCTCCAGCAGAATGTTCTGCAAACCTATCTAGATACGATGGGATTAAATTTGGTTATAGTTGCGAAAACCCTAAAAATTTAGAGGATCTTTATACTCGAACAAGATCTGAAGGGTTTGGAGAAGAGGTAAAGAAAAGAATACTTATTGGCACATATTGTCTTTCTGCAGGATATTTTGATGCATATTATCTTAAAGCTCAAAAGATTAGAACCTTGGTTACCGAAAGTTTTAAGAAAGCATTCAAAGATGTCTCGGTTATTGCTATGCCAACCTGCTCAAATACTGCTTTTGATTTAGAGTCAATACAAGATCCTGTAAAAATGTATGAGCAAGACATCTATACAATTCCAGCAAATTTAGCTGGATTACCTGCCATTTCTATTCCAGCTGGATATCAAAAAAATCTTCCACTTGGATTACAATTCATTGGTAATCATTTGCAAGAGTCATCGATATTAAATATTTCACATAAATTTCAAAAAATATCTGATTACCATGTCTAATCCAAAGTCAAACCTATGGGAATCTATTATAGGATTAGAAATCCATGTGCAACTTGCAACTCAATCGAAGATTTTTTCAAGCTCGCCTTCAAAATTTGGAGTAGAACAAAATACTCAAGCCTCAATAATTGATTTAGGATTGCCTGGAGTACTTCCTGTTATCAATAAAAAAGCTATTGAGATGGCAGTAAAGTTTGGTTGTTCTATAAACGCTGAGATAACCAACAAAGCTATTTTTGCAAGGAAAAATTATTTCTATCCAGATTTACCTAAAGGCTATCAGATAAGTCAACTCGAAAATCCTATTGTTGGAAAAGGCTCGGTGATGATTGATTGCGAAGGAGATGAAAAAGAAATCGGGATTACTCGCGCACATCTAGAAGAAGATGCTGGAAAATCTATTCATGATAAATACGAATCCTACACAGCGATTGACCTTAATAGAGCTGGAACACCTTTATTGGAAATTGTATCTGAGCCCGATTTGAGATCTTCAAAGGAAGCAGTTTCTTACCTAAAAAAAATTCATTCAATCGTTACATTTTTAGGTATCTCAGATGGTGATATGTCTCAAGGTTCTTTGAGATGCGATGCTAATGTTTCTATAAGAAAAAAAGGAGAAGAAAAATTTGGAAATAGAACAGAGATAAAAAATATTAATTCTTTTAAATTTGTTGAGAAAGCAATCGAATATGAAATTAAAAGGCAAACTAAAGTTGTAGAGTCTGGTGAAGAGTTAATTCAAGAGACCAGACTATATGATTCAAATAAAAATGAGACTAGGTCCATGAGATCTAAAGAACACGCCAACGACTATAGATATTTTCCTGAACCTGATTTGATACCTCTTAAAATATCAAATGAATATATTCAAAGCGTCAGAGAAAAGCTCCCCGAATTACCTGAACAAAAAATTAAAAGATTTTGTTCTGATTATTTGATAAATGAGTATGAATCAAAAATTCTTAACAGCTCAAGAGAAATGAGTGTTTTCTTTGAAACAATTGCTAAATCTGTGAAGGATGTAAAAACTGCGGCAAAGTGGATTGTGGGCGACTTTTTAGCAATATTAAACAAAAATAATAAAAATATTTTAGAGTCTAACATTTCATCTGAAGATTTAATTGATCTTTTCAAAAATCTTGAAGAAAACAAAATCTCTAATCCAGCTGCAAAAAAAATTCTTGAGGTACTTTGGGATCAGGATCTTACGGTCCAAGAAATTATCAAAAAAGAAAATTTAGAACAAATTTCTAACGAAGATGAACTTTCGAAAATTATAATAAAAATAGTTGAGGAAAACCCAAAACAGCATAATCAGTATAAATCTGGAAAAGATAAATTATTTGGATTTTTCGTCGGTCAAGTAATGAAGGAGACCCAAGGATCGGCAGATCCTAAGATCGTGAATGAGATTTTGAGAAAAAAACTTAACCAGTGACGAACATTGTCAAAGCTTCTGCAATAAAAGCTGGTTTTTCCTGCCCTTCAATCTCCATAGTAACTTCGTTTTTAACTAAATATCTACCGTCTTCCTTTTCATCAACTGATATCAGTTTAGCTTTAGTCCTCACTTTAGATCCAACATTTACTGGTGTTAAAAATCTTACTCTATCTAAGCCATAATTAAACGCCATAGTCATATTGTCTGGCGCTATTCCTCCAGCCTTTAAACCTGCTGTTAAAGATAGTGAAAGGAATCCATGTGCGATAGTAGAGCCAAACAGAGGCGTAGCTTTTTCTGAATCAACATGAATAAATTGATAGTCCAAAGTTGCGTCAGCGAATTGATTAATTCTGTCTTGATCAACTTCGAGCCAATCGGATGGTTCAAATTCTGTACCTATGTAATCTTTTAGCGTTTCTGCGGGAACTAATCCAGCCATATTTACCTCCTTATTTTTCTAATAAATGATTTTGATATTCTTCTCTCAAACCAGTTTTTAATAATTTACCTGTTGCTCCGTGGGGAAGTTCATCGACAAATATTATGTCGTCGGGCATCCACCATTTTGCAATCTTATCTGAGAGAAAATTTTCGATTGAGTCTTTTTCGCAGTCTTCTAGACCATTTTTAACTATAAATAAGATTGGTCTTTCGTCCCATTTAGGATGAGCTACTCCAACCACACAAGCTTCCGCTACACCTGGATGTCCAACTGCTGTATTTTCTAAATCGATTGAACTTATCCATTCTCCTCCAGATTTTATTACGTCTTTACTTCTATCAACAATCCGCATATAACCACTAGTGTCAATTGTTGCAACGTCACCTGTATCAAACCACCCCTCCTCAAGAGCTGTTGATTCGGATTTAAAATATCTCTCAATGATCGCTGGACCCTTTACCATCAATCTTCCAAAGGTTTTTCCATCATTTGGAAGAATTTTTCCGTCGCTGTCTACAATTTTCATGGAGCAGCCATAAACTGAGCGTCCTTGACTGGTTTGAATGTCATATCTTTCCTCTAGGTCCATATCCTTCATCTCTGGAGTATAAGAATTTAAAGTGCCTAAAGGACTCATTTCCGTCATTCCCCATCCGTGAAGTAAAAAACAATCATGTTTTTCCTCAAAAGCTTTTATCATAGCCTTTGGAGCAGCTGAACCCCCAACTAACACGCTTTTAACTGATTCAAGCTTTATACTATTTTTTTCAGCATAGTTAAGTAGGTCTAGCCATACAGTAGGAACACCCATTAATTGATTTACTTTTTCTGAGGTGATTAATTTACAGATCGATTCACCATCTGTGTGAGGTCCCGGAAATACCATTTTTGCTCCATACATAAAGGAAGCATAAGGAATTCCCCATGCATTTACATGAAACATAGGCACAACAGGAAGCAATATTGTTTCTGGTGTCAAATTCATTGCATTGCCTGCGGTCGCATACCATGCATGTAAAACAGTTGATCTATGAGAGTAAAGAACTCCTTTAGGATTTCCTGTTGTCCCAGAGGTGTAACAAAGTGAAGAAGCTGTATTTTCGTCAAACTCCGGCCAAGAAATTGTGTCTGATTCATCGGAAATAAAGTCCTCATAACAGATGAGATTTTCTAAAGATGATGAAGGCATGTTTTCTTTATCAGTTAAAATAACAATCCCTTTAACTGTTTTTAGATCCGAAATTACATTCTCAATAATTGGGAGAAATGGAGCGTCCACAAATATATACTTATCTTCAGCATGATTAACAATATATTTAATATCATCCGGAAAAAGTCTTGGATTTAAAGTATGTAAGACTGCTCCCAACCCAGAAATACCAAAGTAAAGCTCTAAGTGTCTATAACTGTTAACAGCCATAGTCGCAATTATGTCTCCTTCTCCTATTCCAAGGTTTAGTAAAGCATTTGCTAATTTTTTCGATCTCAAGGCAGAATCTTTGATCGTATACCTATGAATACCTCCTTCAACTGTATTACTTACAATTTCACTATTGGCATTGTTCTTTACAGCATGTTCCAATACACCTGAAATAAGCAATTGTTCCTGCATCATGTTACCTAACATCATTCACTCCTAATAGGTAATTAAAATAGAAAACTAGAATATAACTGTAATTTCAAAGCTTCAACTTTTTTTTAGAGTTTTGAACAAATTTTACAATTTTGGTTCTTTGTTAATTTGATACTTTTTAAGTTATTTTCTTTTAAATTTAATTCAACTAATTCCGAATTCATCTTTTCGTTGGTAATAATTCTCTTTATAGACTCTGAAGCCATAAAAGAACCAATAACGCCCACTAGTGGTGAAAAAATACTTGCTTCTCTGCAAGTTAAATCTTCGCTATCTAAATCTTCAAAGAAACATTCGAGGCATGGAGAATTATCATCTTTAAAATCTAAAGAAAAAAACTGACCCATCCAACCTTGGGAAGATCCGGAAATTAATATTAATTTTTTATTTTTACAGTAAATATTTATCAATTTTCTCGTATCAAAGTTATCAGTACAATCAAGAATGATTTCAGAATTTTTAAGCGCTTTTTCAATGTTAAAGGCATTAAGCTTCAAATCTTGAGATCGAATATCTATTTCTTTATTAAGTTTAATAAGTTTGTTCTTTGCGACCGACGCTTTCTGTCTATCTAAATCTTTTTCGGAAAATAGTATTTGTCTCTGTAAATTACTAATGTCAATAAAATCATCATCTATTAAATTCAATGTGCCCACGCCAGAAGCAGCAAGAAAACAGGAAGCAGAACATCCCAAACCTCCTAAACCAACAATTGAAATCCTTGAAGAAGATATTTTTTTTTGACCTTCTATGTCTATCTCAGGCAACATAATATGTCTGCTGTATCTGACTAAATCTGCATCTTTCATTTGCTTAAGATTGAGACTCTCATTAAATTGTTGCTATCTTTTAACTGTTCAAAGTTTTTATATCCAATTTTTTTTGCCAAAGTCAGAATTTTTTTTGATTGTTCGTAAGAGTGTTCTATTAGTAGCTTCCCTTTTGGATTAAGGAATCTAATACTTTTAGAAATAATAGTATCTAAATCTTTAAATCCTCTTTCATCTGAAAACAAAGCAATCGACGGCTCAAACCATATTCCGTCAGCATCCTTATCTAATGATCTCCTATCTACATAAGGAGGATTAGAGACTATAAAATCCATTTTTGGAAAAAGCCATTTCTGATTCCAGTCGTGATGTAAAAAAATTACATTATCTACATCTAAGCTTTTAGCATTTTTATTGGCTATCATTAATGCGCTTATAGACTTCTCAGTACCGAGCACATTTAGTTTCTTATTTTCTTTTGCTACAGATAATGAAATAACGCCTGAGCCTATTCCTAACTCTAATAAATCTTTATTATCTAGATCTTGTTCCAATAATTTTTCTACCAGCATTTCTGTTTCCGGTCTTGGGACAAGTACCGATTCATCTACAAAAAAATCATTTTTCCAAAATCCTTTTCTACCAACTAAATAAGCTAAAGGCTTTTTTTTCTTTCTTTCTTGGACAAGATCAAAAAAAAGTTTACTTTCTTTGATGTTAATTTTTTCATCTCCATGAGTGAAGAGATAGCTTCCATCAACACCTTTTACAAATTCTAATAAAAGTCTTGCATCTAGGGAGTCAATATTTGTGCTTGCCTTTGAGAGAGCATCCTCGATGTTAATTGTTTGTTGTTTCATCTTCTAAATTAAGCAACATTCTTGATTGATTTTCCTCTAAAAGAGTTTTAAAAATATCTTCCATATCTCCATCTAAAAAAGCTTCAAGGTTATGGCTAGTAAAATCAATTCTATGATCTGTAACTCTGTTTTGGGGAAAATTATAAGTCCTAATTTTCTCAGATCTGTCGCCGCTGCCTACCATATTTTTCCTCTTATTTTCTAACTCAGAATTTTGTTCGTCTAAAGCTCTTTCTGTCAATTTAGATTGTAAAAGAATCATCGCTTTTGCTTTATTTTTATGTTGAGATCTTCCATCCTGACATTCGACCACAATCCCTGATGGAATATGAGTAAGACGGACTGCCGAATCAGTTTTATTTACATGTTGTCCTCCCGCACCAGAAGCTCTAAAAGTATCAACCCTTATTTCAGACTTGTCTATTTCAACTTCATCTAAACTTTCAACCACTGGTAAGATCGCTACGGAACAAGCTGAAGTATGGATTCTTCCTTGAGACTCTGTCTCCGGAACCCTTTGAACCCTATGTACACCTGATTCAAATTGCAGATACCTGTATACATTATTACCTGAAATTTTAGCTACAATTTCTTTAAAACCGCCTTTTTCCGACTCTCTAGAGGAGATAAGTTCTATTTTCCATTTTTTTCTTTCTGAGAGTCTTGAAAACATTCTAAATAGATCACCGACAAATATTCCAGCTTCGTCGCCTCCAGTTCCCGCTCTAACTTCTAAAAAAATATCTTTTTCTTCGTCCTCATTTTTTGGGATTAATAATTTCTTTAAATCAAGTTCCAGTGCTTTTAAAGAGTCATTGAATTTAACAAATTCTTCTTTTGCAAAATCTTTTATTTCAATATCAGAATCATTCATTAAGACCTTGGCTTCCTCAAGTTCATCTTTTATTTTTTTAAACTCAAGATTTTTTTCAACTAATGGTTTTAAATCAGAATATTCTTTAGTGTAAGCAGCATAAACTTTTTGATCTTTAAGAATTTCAGATGAAGAAATTTCTTTTTCTAGAAATTTAAACCTTTCCTCGGCAGATTCGAGTCTTTGTATAATAGATTTAAGCATTTTATTAAATTCTGACTATTATTATATTCATGAAAATTCTAAAAGAAATGAAGAAACTTAACTTTGGTTTTTTATTGATAATAAGTATGTTTTTGTTTAGCTGCGTTTCAAATTTTTATTCAGAAATAGGAGACAGGTCTAGTAAAGAAGGAAAATTTTCTATATCAATTAATGAAAAAGTTTTTTCTGGATTTTTAAAAATTGAAAAGATCCGTAATGACTTTTACTTGAAAATTAGCTCATTTGATAACCTAAACAGATTTAAAATTAACTTTTCAGAAGAAAAAATTTATCTAGGGGAAAAAGAGGTTTTACTTTTTACGATTAACAACAATTCAAATCTTAAAAAACTTAATTTTTTCAAATTATTAAATTGGGCTTTTGAACTATGTGGCAATGCAGAATGTCTTAAGGTAAAAGAAGAAAATTTTTTTTTCATAAAAACTCAAAGAGCTAAATCTACTTTAATTGAAGCAAGTGATTTAGAAGAAACCTTTTCTTTAAAAATATTTATAGAATGATTTACGAAATATCTTCCCCAGCAAAAATCAATTTGGGTCTTAAAGTTCTTAACAAAAGAACGGACGGATTTCACAATATAGAAACAACATTTCAATTTTTAGACTGGGGAGACGATATCATCATTGAAACAGAAGTGAATAAAAATCAAATAGTTTGTCCAGGTGTAGAAGAAAATGAAAATATTGTAAGCAAATTGATAAATTTATTAAAAAATACACTTGATTTTAAAGAAAACTTAAAAGTAATTATTAACAAAAGAATTCCACTTAAATCCGGCCTGGGAGGAGGAAGCTCAAATGCAGCATCAGTTTTAGTAGCTATTAATAAAATCTTCAATCTTGATCTTTCCAAAAAAAAATTAATTGACTTGGCTTTGATTCTTGGTTCTGACGTACCTATTTTCGTTCATGGAAGATCTTCAATTGCTACTGGGAGAGGAGAAATATTTAAAAAAGTTTCTTTGATTGAAAAACCAGTGCTCGTAATTATTCCAAATTCAAAGGTTTCAACAAAACTTGCTTTCGAGAATTTTGAAAATATCGAGACTATAAAGTATTCAAATAAAAAAAATTTTAATTCTTTCGAAAACTGGATTAGGAAAAATATTTCTGAAATTGATAAAATTTTTAACTTTATTGAAAATTATAATGATGCCCATCTTTCAGGCACAGGATCTGCTATTTATTCAATGTTTAATAATTTTGAAGAAGCCCAAAAAATAATAGATAATGCACCCTCAAATATGAATTGTTTTTTGACTACTACATTGAATAATTCACCAATAGAAGATGAGATTAAGAATTATGGGGTGTAGCCAAGCGGTAAGGCAGCGGCTTTTGATGCCGCCATGCGATGGTTCGAATCCATCCACCCCAGCCAAAAAAAATTTTAAGAAATGACAGAACAAAACAATAATCTTGTCCTATTTTCTGGATCTTCAAACCCAAATTTAGCCCGAAGAGTTGCTAAGGAATTAGGAAAAAACCTAGGAGATGCCTTTGTTGGTAGATTTAGCGATCAAGAGCTTAATGTCAGAATCGATGAGCATGTCCGTGGTATGGATGTATTTATATTGCAATCTACCTGTTTTCCCGCAAATGAGAACTTAATGGAACTTTTGATAATGATTGATGCTCTCAGAAGATCCTCAGCCTCTAGAATAACAGCTGTCATTCCTTATTTTGGTTACGCAAGACAAGACAGAAGAGTTAGGTCTGAAAGAGTTCCCATAAGCGCAAAGTTAGTTGCAGAGATGCTTCAAAATGCAGGGGCAGATAGGATATTAACAATTGAACTTCACTCTGATCAAATTCAAGGTTTTTTCAACGTCCCTGTGGATAATATCTATGGAACTAATGTTACTTTTGAACATATAGATAAGGCGGATTATGAAAATCTTATAATTGTCTCGCCAGATGTAGGGGGAGTAGTTAGAGCGAGAGCATTAGCAAAACTTCTAAATGATGCTGAACTAGCTATCATCGATAAAAGAAGAGAAAAAGATAATCAATCACAGGTTATGAACGTAATAGGAGATGTTGCCAAAAAAACTTGTGTACTTGTTGATGACATTGTAGACACAGCTGGAACAATTTGTAATGCAGCTGAAGCATTAAAAAATGCTGGAGCAAATAAAGTAATATCTTACGCAACACATCCAGTTCTATCTGGTCCTGCATTAGAAAGAATAGAAAAATCAGGGCTAGACGAAATCATAGTTACTGATACAATCCCGCTTTCAGAAGAAGCATCTAAATTAAACAAAATTAAGATAATTTCTTTGGAAAAAACAATTGCAGAAGCGATTAATAGAGTAAATAAGGAAGAGTCGGTAAGTGCAATGTTTCTTTAGGTTAGGTTATGAGTGATCAAACAGTTTTAAAATTCGAATATATTGCAGAAGAAAATAACTTATCTGCAAAAAGTTTAAGAAATATTGGTAATGTGCCAGGAATTGTTTATGGGTCTGGAGAAGAAACAAAAAAAATTTCCCTTTTAGCAAAGGACCTTAGAAAAGCCTTAGAACTTCCAAGTATTTTTTCTCAAGTAATTTTACTTGAAGAAGGAGAAACATCTCATAAAGTCATTCTCAAGGCTGTACAAACTAACCCAGCTAATGACAACCCTATTCATGTTGATTTTATGAAAGTTTCTTCACAGACTATGATAACAATGCAAGTCCCCTTGAAGTTTATTAATGAAGAATCTTGTATTGGTGTGAAAAATCAAGGTGGAATGATTTCAAAAAATAGAAATGAAATAGAATTGACTTGTATGGCTGAAGTTCTTCCAGAATTTATAGAGGTTGACATTGCGCAACTCGAATTAGGTAATTCTATTATGCAAACTGGACTTATTCTTCCTGAGGGAGTGGAACTTTCTAATGCTTTAAGTTCTGGTCAAGATCAACCGGTTGTCTCTTGTAGTACTACTCGAGCTACATTGGATATCGATGAATCCGATGCTGAGCTATCTGAGGGAGTAGAAGGTGTAGAGGGAGAATCTCAAGAAGGCGATACTGAGGCGCCGGTAGATACCGAAGAAGAAAATAATTCTTAATGGAAAAATTTTTAATTGCTGGCCTGGGAAATCCAGGAGCCAGGTATGCAAAGACAAGACACAATGCCGGAGCAGATTTCGTAGATGAATTATCAGTTAAGTGGGGATTAAAATTCGAAGAAAAAAAGTCCATAAAATCTTACTTAGCTCGATATGTTTTCAAAAATAAAGATATCTATTTAATCAAACCAATTGTTTTTATGAACAATAGTGGTAATTCTCTTAAACCTGCGATAAAAAAATATAACTTAAACTTAGCAAGTGTTTTGATAGTTCACGACGATTTGGATCTCCCATCCGGCTCATGCAAATTAAAAAAATCTGGAGGAGATGGAGGTCATAATGGTTTAAAGAGTATCATTGAAAGCCTAAGTGGAGAAAAAGATTTTTTGAGAATGAGAATAGGAATAAGTCATCCGGGAAAAGCTTCTCTTGTAAATGATTACGTAGTAAAAAAAGGCACCACAGAAGAAATTAACGAGAGAAAAAAAGCTATAAAAAATGGAATAGAAGTAATCGAAGACATAATATTTGCTGGCTGGGAATTAGCTGCAAACAAGCTACACTCTAAATAATGTCTTTGAAATGTGGAATAGTTGGACTTCCTAACGTTGGTAAATCAACTCTATTTAATGCTCTTACAAATGCGCAAATTCAAGCGGAAAATTATCCTTTCTGTACCATTGAACCTAATCAGGGTATTGTTGAAGTGCCTGACAACAGACTAGAAAAGTTAGTAAAAATAGTTAAGCCAAAGAAAGTTATTCCAGCAAGCGTCGAATTTGTAGACATTGCAGGTTTGGTAGAGGGAGCTTCTAAAGGAGAAGGACTTGGAAATACTTTTTTGTCCCACATAAGAGAAACTCAAACAATTATTCAAGTGGTAAGGTGTTTTGAGGATAAAAATATATCTCATGTAAATAATAAAGTGGACCCATTAGCCGATGTTGAAATAATTGAAACAGAATTACTTTTAGCTGATTTAGAAATTCTTGAAAAAGTAAAGATTAATTTTAATAAAAAAAAATCCATTTTAGATAAAAGTTCAAAAGAAAAATTAGAGGTAATTGAAGAAATAATAGAATTAATAAAAAAATCTAATAGAAAAAAAATTTCTGAAATCTCTAATGAAAAAAAGAATCTCGTTAAAGAGTATAATTTAATTTGTCTTAAGCCTTTCATATACGTCGCAAATATTGATGAAAATAATAGCGAAATCAATATTGAAACTTTGAAAAATAAAGTCTCGAAAGAAGGGTCAGAATTTATAACCTTATCTATAAAATTAGAATCAGAAATTTCCGAGCTAGATACCGACGAAAAAATAATTTTCCTTAAAGAAATGGGTCTTGAAGAGTCTGCTCTAGAAAGATTAATTAGAAAATCATATAACAGCTTAGGCTTAGGTACATTTTTTACTGCTGGAAAAGAAGAAGTAAGAGCATGGGTATTAAAGAAAGGATCTTTGGCTCCTCAAGCAGCAGGTGTAATTCATTCAGATTTTGAAAGAGGTTTCATAAAAGCAGAAGTGGTGAGCTTTGACGATTATATTTCGTTTAATGGAGAGCAAGGTGCCAAATCTGCGGGGAAGCTTCGTTCGGAAGGTTCCGACTATGTTGTAAACGAAGGAGATATTATTTTGTTTCGTTTTAACGTTTAAAGCTTGACAAAACTTTTTATGAAAAAGAGAATCCCCCTTTGGCTATGTAGCTCAGCTGGTTAGAGCGCAGCATTCATAATGCTGAGGTCCTGTGTTCAAGTCACAGCATAGCCACCATTTCTATTCAGTGCTTTCTTGACCATTGTTAACGGCTTTCATGCTCAATTTTATTTTTCCACGATCATCGATTCCAATGACCTTTATATCCACCTCTTCACCTTCAACTAAATAATCTTTTACATTTTTAACTCTTTCCTCGGCAATTTCTGATATATGAACTAGCCCTTCTTTTCCCTTTTCAAAAGAGACAAAAGCACCAAAATCTACAATTTTTACAACTGTTCCTACGCAGACTAACCCAACCTCTGGATCTGAGATCATAGACTCAATAATTTCTAGAGCTTCCTGCCTTGATTCTTTGCTTCTTCCATAAATACTAATATTACCGTTGTCACTTATATCAATATTTGTTTCTGTTTTCTCAGTAATACTTTTAATTGTGCTTCCTCCTTTACCAATAACTTCACCAATTTTATTTTTAGGTATAGAAGTCTTTATTGCCTGAGGAGCTAAGTCTGAAAGTTCAGGTCTTGATTCGCCCAAAACTTTCGCCATTTCGCCAAGTATGTGAGACCTAGCTGTATTTGCTTTATTTAAAGCATCTTGAAGAATTTTCTCATTAATACCCGCAATTTTTATATCCATTTGAAGAGCAGTTACCCCATCTGCTGTTCCAGCAACCTTGAAATCCATATCACCCAGATGATCTTCGTCTCCAAGAATATCAGTTATAACACAGTAATCATCCTCACTTTTCACTAAACCCATTGCTACTCCTGCAACAGCTTTTTTAAGAGGAATGCCAGCATCCATCATAGCTAAACTTGAAGAACAAACAGTAGCCATAGAACTTGAACCATTAGATTCTGTAATTTCTGAAACCACTCTTATTGCATATTCAAATTCCTCAGGATCAGGTAACACAGCCTCCAAAGCTCTTCTGGCTAATTTACCATGCCCAATCTCTCTTCTTTTAGGACTACCAATCATTCCGGCTTCACCAACTGAATAAGGAGGAAAATTGTAATGCAACATAAAGGCATCTTTGGAGTCACCTTGAAGCGTATCAAGTAACTGAGAAAGTTTTAGTGAATCAATTGTCGCGACTCCAATTGATTGAGTTTCGCCTCTTGTGAACAATGCGGATCCATGCGCTTGCTTTAAAATACCTGTTTCAATATTAATTGGCCTCACGGTATCTAAATCTCTTCCATCTATTCTTGGTTGTCCTTCCAATAGGCGCGACCTGACGATAGAAGATTCAAGAGATTTAAAATAATCTTTTGCTTTGTCAATTTTTTCCTCTTCTTCTTCTTCAAATTGATTAGTTAAAAATTGTCTAGCATCAGAAACTGCTTCTTGCCTCAAAGATTTCTCTGGAATTTGGTAAGCTTCCTCAATTTTTGCGCTTACTGAATTAGTGACCATTTCCATTAGTTCTTCATCATCTTCTTCAAGAGTGTACTCAATTGGATTGACTTCAACTTGGGAAACCAACTCCTCGATTAAATCCAAACTTGGTTTCATTTCTTGTTGAGCGAACAAAATCGCACCCAACATTTGGTCTTCGGACAACTCTTTTGCTTCCGATTCAACCATAAAAACTGCATCTGATGATCCCGCAATAACCATTTCTAATTCTGATTTTTTTAGATCACTTAAAGATGGATTCAAGACATAATTTCCATCGATAAAGCCTACCTTTGCTGCGGATAAAGGCCCCTGGAAAGGTAAGCCAGAAAGCTGTAATGCAGCCGATACTCCTATTAATGAAATAATGTCAGCAGTATCATCTTTATCTATTGACAAAACGGTACAAACTACTTGGACTTCTTGAGTATATCCTTTCGGAAAAAGTGGTCTAATAGGTCTATCTATTAATCTAGAAGTCAAGACTTCTCCTTCAGATGGCCTGCCCTCTCTTCTAAAGAAACTTCCAGGAATTTTTCCTGCAGCATAGAATTTTTCTATGTAATTTACTGTCAGTGGAAAAAAATTCTGTCCTTCTTTTTGCCCGCCAGCTACTACAGTGACCAAAACTTGAGTATCTCCAGAAGAAGCAATTACCGAGGCCGTTGCCTGCCGTGCTATTTTTCCAGTTTCTAATGATATTTCTTTACCTGCAATTAATTTTTTGCAGGATACAACTTTACTTTTATCCATATTTTTTTAGATTTATTTAATCTATTATTTTCGGAGATTAAGCTCTTTCAAAACAGAACTATATTTTGCCTGATCATTCTTTCTAAGATAATCTAAAAGTCTCCTTCTCTTATTTACCATTCTTATCAGACCTTGCCTCGAATGATGATCTTTTTGATGATATTCGAAATGACCCTGCAGAGCCAAGATATTCTCCGTAAGAAGAGCAATTTGCACCTCAGGAGAGCCAGTATCTGATTCAGATCTTGAAAACTTTTTTATTACTTCACTTTTCTTATCAGCATCTAAGCTCAAGTGTTTTCTCCAACATTGTTAAAATTACCTAGTAATCTTTTGGGTTTCAAAAACCCATTATAACTTTCAACTATTCCCACAAAATTTTCTTTTTGATCAAAAAATCTAAAGAACCCGTCTTTTATAGCCTCTTTTGTTTCTATTATTTGGCCATTAGTTATTTTTTCTACTATTTCTGGGCGGCATTGTATCCTATCTAGACAATTAAGTGCATCCCCTGAAGGGATTATTTTCTCATTTAAATTTTTAACCGTTATATCATCAATATTTGAACTTTGACTTAAATCGAATCCTGCAGATTCAGTCCTGATTAAAGAAGAAATTGTCCCTATTGACCCTAAAGACTCGCAAATATCTTCTGCTAGGGTCCTTATATAAGTTCCAGGACCACACTTTACAGAAAATTTAAATTTATTCTCTTCAAAGCTTTCAAGAGAAATACTGTGGATTTTAACTTTCCTGCTTTTAATTTCTATTTCAATGCCCTTGACAGCATAATATCTATAAGGCTTGCCTTTGTATTTTAAGGAAGAATAAATTGGTGGCTTCTGTTCAATTGTTCCAACGAAAGATTTAAGTTTTTTTTCAAGAGCTAATCTAGATGGAATACTTCTAGATCTTTCAATGACCCTTCCATCCATATCTCCTGAATCTGTTTTGATCCCTAATGAAACCTCGGCTAAATAAGTTTTATTTTCTTTGGTTAAAAAATTTACAAATTTAGTCATCTCTCCGATGCAAACTATCAAAATTCCTGAAGCTAAAGGATCTAATGTACCAGCATGCCCAATTTTCTTTTTTTTTGAAAATAAGGTTTTTAACTTTCTAACGAAAACTCCTGAGGAAACGCCTTTTGGTTTGTTTAAAATTAAAACGCCATCAATCATCTAACTCTTCTGCAAATAGAATTCTTGGAATTTTTCTAAGTTTCAAATTTTTTCCTAATCTTGCTTTGATAAAACCTTTACTTTTCTCTAGACCTTTTTGAATATCTTGAGACTCCTCTGTGCTCAAATCTGTAAGATAAAAAATAGTGGCATTAGACAGATCGTCACTTAAATCAACTCTACTAATAGTTAAGTTTTTTAATCTTGGATCTCTGAGGTCAAAAAGAAATATTGAAGCTACCTCTTTTTTTATCAGATCGCCGACTCTTTGAGACCTTTTGAATGGTGAAGATTTAAACAATTATATTTTTCTTTTAATTTCTTCTTTATGGAAAACTTCTATCTTATCCCCAATTTTTATGTCTGAGTAATTTGAAATTCCAATTCCACATTCTGTACCAGACTTGACTTCTCTTACTTCATCTTTGAATCTTCTTAAAGAATCCAGAATTCCCTCATGAATTACAATATTATCTCTTAAAACTCTCACATTCATGTTTGCTGAAATTGTTCCTTCTTCAACTATTGAACCAGCTACAAATCCAAATTTTGGAGATTTAAATACATCTTTGACTTTAGCGACACCTTTAATATTCTCTTTAATTTCTGGGCTTAAAGATCCTTCAATGGTTGATTTAATTTCATCTATCAAATCATAAATAATTCCAAAGTATTTAATTGAAATTCCCTCTTCTTCAGCTAAGTTACTTGCAGCAGTATCTGCTCTTACATTAAAACCAAAAACAGATGCATCAGAAGCAATAGCTAAATTTACATCATTTTCAGAAATTGGGCCTACCGAGTCTAAAACTATTTTTATATTCACTTCATCTACTTTTAGATTATTAATCGAACCTACTAAGGCCTCTAACGAGCCATTTGTGTCAGATTTCAATACTAAATTTACAGAAGATTTTTCTCCATTAGATACATTTGCAAACAAATTTTCAGTTGTAACTCCGCTTCTTTGAGCGAGTCTTTTATCCCTTATTTTTTTTGATCTATTTTCTGATAAAGCTCTTGCAGCTTTTTCGTCTTCTACAACTATGAATTCATCCCCGGCATTTGGAGAATACTCTAAACCCGAAATAGATACTGGCTGAGAAGGCAGTGCTTCCTTAATATTTTCTTCCGAAGAATTTTTTAAGCTTCTTATTTTTCTATATTGATCTCCGACTAAAATTAAATCTCCAGTTTCTAATTTACCTTTTTTTACGAGCAAAGTTGCAACTGCTCCTTCACCTTTTTTTACACCTGACTCAAGCACCAAACCCGCAGCGGGTCCTGAATGATTAGTTTTTAATTCTAAAACTTCCGCGACTAATAGAATACTATCTAGCAAATCTTCGATGCCTTCGCCGGTCATTGCTGAAACAGAAATCATTTGAGTATCTCCCCCCCAGTCTTCAGGAGTCAGTCCAATTGCTGCAAGATCTCCTTTCACTTTATCAATGTCTGCGTCAGGCTTATCTACTTTGTTAATAGCAACTATTATTTCTACTTCTGCTGCTTTTGCGTGATCTAAAGCTTCTTGAGTTTGAGGCTGAACACTATCGTCAGCTGCAACAACTAAGATTACAATATCTGTTAAATTTGCTCCTCTTGCTCGCATTTGCGAAAAAGCTGCATGTCCAGGAGTGTCTATAAAAGTAATACTTTTGTTATTATGAAGAGTCTGATAAGCGCCAATTCTTTGAGTAATACCTCCTTCTTCAGAATCTGCTATAGAGGACTTTCTAATGAAGTCTAAAATAGAAGTCTTTCCATGATCCACATGCCCAAGTACAGATACTATTGGGTCTCTGCCCTCTTCTTCTCCGTCATAAGACAAATTTTCTATTAAGTTTTCCTCTTCATCTTTTTCCTCTAAGGGAATTCCTAAATGCCCAAGCTCTTCAACAACTAAAAGCGCCGTCTCCTGATCTATTGTTTGATTAAGCGTTACCATGACCCCATTAGTCATTAAAGATTTTATTAAATCAGCTGACTTTATAGATAATGCTTTTGCTAGATCCGCTACGGATATAAAGTCAGGAACTTTAACTTCTTTTTGAATGAACTCTGATGGTTTCTCGAAACTCTGAACATTCGCAGAAAGTTTAGTTTCTAAATATTTTTCACCTTCTAATTCCCTTTTATTTTTTTTACTATCCTTTAAAGTTAAATTGGTTTTTTTTGAGGTTACGGGCTTGTTTTCTTTTAAGGAAGTTTCTGATTTTTTTATTCGCCTTACTAAGTTACCTTTATTTTTTTCTTCAACTGATTGATCTTTAATATCTTCCTTTGATTTCTCGGCAGAGAGTCTTTTTCTTTCTGCATCATCAAAATCTATGGTACCTGAGAAATCTTTTGAAATTTCTGAACTCCCTGCATCTTTATTTTGGTTTAACCTGGTAATTGAAACCTTAGAATTAACGCCGGCCTTATTTGTAGTTTTTTTTAAAGAAATCGTTTTTTTTGAAGCTTTTTTTGAAGATTTAATAAAGTTGAGTAATATTTTTTTATCTTCGTTATTAATTTCCTCATCAGCGTTTTTATGAGTCAACCCAGCTGCTTTTATTTGTAGAAGCAACTCTTCAGGAGAATAACCGATTGCTTTAGCAATTTGACTTACTTTCATGTCACTCAATCAAACCATTCGGCCCTAGCCGCCATTATAATTTTTCCTGCTTCATCCTCTGAAATTTCTAATATGGGAGCAAGCTCATCAGAAGCAAGATCAGCCAATTCTTCTTTTGTTGAAACATTATTATTTGTAAGGTTTTCAATCATTTCACCATCAAGTAAATCTAGACTTTCAAGTGTGTTGTCTTTAGATTCTTCTTCCTCAATGTCGGATAAAGCCAGTTCCAAAAGAGCGGCTTCTGATCTTTCTAAAAGAGCCTCAGAAATTTCTGAATCTATTTCATCAATACTCTCCAAATCTTCCAAGGAGGCCTCAGAAATCTTTTGAATTGTATCAAAGCCACTTTGGATTAATTTTTCTGCTAAGTCGCTATCTACACCCATAAATTTAATTAATTTGTTTTCTGGTGAATCTTCAGTAACCAAGTCTTCGTTTTCGCCTCCTATTTGGATTTGCCAACCGATTAACTCGGAAGCTAGTCTAATATTTTGTCCATTTCTTCCAATGGCAAGAGCAAGATTCTCATCTTTCACTTTCACCTCCATAGTTCCATTTTCTTCATCCAAAACTATGGAAGTAACTTCTGCAGGTGATAAAGTATTTATAAGAAGTTTTGCAGGATCATCATCCCAGACAACAATATCTATTCTTTCACTTCCAAGTTCATTGGAAACGGCCTGAACTCTAGAACCTCTCATACCTACACATGCACCAACAGGATCAATTCTAATATCATTAGTCTTGACAGCGATTTTCGTTCTTGCTCCAGAGTCTCTAGCCACCGCTCTTATTTGGATAACCTCTTCTGCTATTTCAGGGACTTCTAATTTAAATAATTCAACTACCATTTCTTTTGCACTTCTACTCAAAATTAATTGAGATCCTCTATTTTCCCTCTCAGCCTCTCCTAAGATTCCTTTTATTCGATCGCCAATTCTGTAGATCTCACCTTGTACCAAATCTCTTCGAGACAAAGAAGCTTCTGCGTTATCACCTAAATCAACAATAATAAATTCCCTGGTAACTTTTTTAACTGTGCCGTTAACCAAAGTATTTAAGTAAGGTCTAAACTTTTTTATTATTTCTAGTCGTTCAGCATCTCTTACTTTTTGCACTATTACCTGCTTTGCTGCTTGAGCAGCAATCCTTCCAAATTCAGGATTTTCAATTTGTTCTTTATCTACGTCGCCTTCTTTTAAATCTTTTTCATCGGCTAAATCACTATCAGCTAAAATATGTATTTCTGAGTTCTCGTAGTTTTCAAAATCAACTGCTGTCCAACATCTAAATGTTTCAAAGTCACCTGTTTCTCTATCTATTGAAACTCTTATGTCTACTTCTTCTTGATATCTTTTTTTTGCGGCGCTCGCTAACGCCAGCTCAATAGCTTCAAATATAGTATCTTTTGGCAAATCTTTTTCATTCGACACTGATTCAGCTACCATCAATATTTCTTGATTCATTTTATGCTTGCTCCATGTATATTAATTTTGAAGATAAATAATTTGAAGAACTTATTTTTTCAAGATCTTCATTATGTTTTTTAACTTCTAAAAAATCATCTTCAGCTTTGATGAGCTTTCCTCTCAAAGTTTGTTTTGTATTTTCTTTCATGAATTTAATTTCAACTTGATCACCAAGAAAAGCTTTGTGCTGATTAAAATCAAAGAAAATTCGATCAATTCCAGGAGAAGAAACTTCTAATCTAAAGCTAAAATCTAAAAAATCTGAGTTATTAAGGATTTCCATTGTCTGGTTACTAACTTTTTCACAATCTGACAAATTTATAGATGTATCATTATTGTCTATGTAAAGCCTTATTAATTTAGATCTAGAACTTCCTGAAATTTCTAAACCCCAAAAAATATATCCCAAAGAAATAACATCTTTTTCAATCGCAGTTTTTAGTCTTTCCTTTATATCCATTATTTTATATTAAATAGGCCCATTAAGGGCCTATTTGGTAGCGGGGGCAGGATTTGAACCTACGACCTTCGGGTTATGAGCCCGACGAGCTACCAGACTGCTCCACCCCGCAATAAGTCGCAGGAGTATAGGATTTACATTAAATTTGGTCAAGTAAATTGGTGCCGAAGAGAGGATTTGAACCTCCACGAGCAAAAGCTCACTACCCCCTCAAGATAGCGTGTCTACCAGTTCCACCACTTCGGCACTCTTAATCTGGTAAGTCTTCAATTTCAATAATGCCATCTGAAAGGCCTTCTGTATTCACGGGTTCAGAAAAAATTTCTAATTCTGAGTCAAAATTTGTCTTTTGGTAAAGCGATATGCCTAAAGTATTGATAAAAAAAACTAATACTAAGACCCATGTCAAAGTTGTTAGGGTGTTACCAGATTCGATTGGGCCAAGCATTCCATTGTTGTTGCCACTCCCAAAGGCCGAACCGATATCTGCCCCCTTGCCGTTTTGCAAAAGAATGACAACTACTAATAAAATAGCAACGAATATTTGAAATCCTATTAAAAAACTAAGCATTTTTAAAAATTTTGGGCGATCTTAGCAAATTCTTCTCCATCAAGTGAAGCATTTCCTACTAATAATCCTGAAATATTTTTTTCAGCCAAAATTTCTTTAGAATTCGCGGCATTTACACTTCCGCCATATAAAATTTCTGATTTAATATTTCTAGTTTCTAAAGTTGCTTTTATGAAATCTATGGATTCTCTAATACTCGAAATTTCGGCAGATATGCCAGTTCCAATTGCCCAAATAGGCTCATAAGCAATTATCATTGAGCTTGATTTGAAGTTTTCTAAATTACTAAAAGACTCTAATTGTTTTAGTAAAAAATTTTCTCTGTCTCCACTTTTCTTAATTTCTAGGCTTTCTCCCACGCAGACTATAGGAGAGATTTTTTCATTAATTAATTTCTGGGTCTTCTGAAATACAGTTGAATTGGTATCTCCCAACATTCTTTGTTCAGAATGTCCAACGATACAGTAATGAATTTCAGAAAACTTTGATAAATGCTTAGCCGAAACTTGACCGGTAAATGGACCGGGGTCCTGATCAGATACGTCTTGACTTCCTGTTGATAAATATTTAGAAAAAGCAGATTTTTCAATAAAAAAAGGAATTTGCAAAAAATTTGGACAAACTATAATTTGCAGCGCTTCTTTAGGACAAACCTCACCACAATTATTTTCAAATTTTGAAATCCAGTCAGTAATGTCTAAGCTATTCATTTTCCAATTAGCAATTAAATACTTCATGAAAGATTTTTTGCAAAACTCTCTAACTCTTCAGAAACGTTTTTAGTTTTAGCTGAATCATTACTTTCCACCATAATTCGTAATAATTTTTCTGTTCCTGACTTCCTAACGTTTATCCTTCCTTTATTATTATTAATATCTGCTTCCAAACGTTTTTTTAGAGCATTAAATTTTTTATTTTTGATTATTTTTTCAGGATCATTTGTTTTTATATTTTTTAAAACTTGAGGATATTTCTTGAAGTTTTTTATATTTTTTTTGTAAACTTTATTTGAATAATTGATTGCATCTAAAAATTTAATTGCAGCGATAATTCCATCCCCTGTCAATGTGGAATCTAAACAAATCACGTGTCCTGATTGCTCACCGCCTAGCTCCCAGCCTAATTCTTCAAGTTTTTGAAGAACATATCTATCTCCAACATCTGACCTAATTAATTCAATATCTAACTCTTTCAAAGCGTCTTCAAGTCCTTGGTTAGTCATGTGAGTACCAACAACCCCTCTAGTTCCTAGGTAAATATTGTGTTGAAATTTTTCTTTAGCCAACAAATATAAAATTTGATCTCCGTCTATCTCGGTCAAGTCTTTGCTAACAAAGATTAATCTGTCTCCGTCTCCATCTAATGCGAGCCCAAAATCTGCATCATTTTCGGTTACAGCTTTTTTTAAAAATTCAATATCAGTCGATCCACAATCTTTATTAATATTCAAACCATCGGGTTTATTGGATATAACCTTTAAGTCAGCTCCTAATTCTTTAAACACCTTTGGAGCTACGTCATAAGCTGCGCCATTAGCAACATCAAGCACTAATTTTAATCCAGAAAAATTTTCATTTTTAGTAAGAGCTTTTTTACAAAACTCTATATATCGTCCTCCTGCATCAGAAATTCTATTAGCCTTCCCTAAACAATCGGCTTCAACGACTTGAAATTTTTCATCAATCATCTTCTCAATTTTATTTTCAATCTCTTCAGATAATTTTTTTCCTCTGTTGTCGAAAAATTTTATTCCATTGTCTAAATATGAATTGTGTGATGCACTTATAACGACTCCTGCCGCATTTTTAAATGAATTTGCTAAAAAAGATATTGCCGGAGTAGGTAGTGGGCCAACTAACTTGACGTCTACGCCAGCTGATATAAATCCAGATTGAATGGCAGTTTCAAGCAGGTATCCTGAAATTCTCGTATCTTTTCCAATAATGACTGAAGAAATGCCCATTTCTGAGAAAACTTTTCCTGCAGCCCAACCAAGTTTTAAAACGAATTCAGGATTTGTGTTTTCGTTAATAGGCCCTCTAATACCATCGGTTCCAAAAAATTTTTTCTTTTTAACAAACATCGATTTGATCTTTTAACTTTTTTGATAATTTTGCTACATTATGAACCCTTAGAATGTTCGCGCCATTTTCAGCTGCAATTATACTAGCAATAGCTGATTTTTCGTCCATATCTTCAGTTTTTGGTTCATTAAATAATTTATCTAAGAATCCTTTTCTTGATAATCCAATTAAAACCTTATTTTTATATTGAGAATAATCAAAGTCAAAGAGCAATTTTTTATTTTCTTCAAATGTTTTATCGTATCCAAATCCAGGATCTAAAATAATATTTTGTTCTTTTATTCCGACGGCTTTAAGCTGGTTGATCTGAGTTTTAAAGAAACTATCAATGTCATCCTCCAATGATTTGGTTCTATCTCTGGAGTTATGCATTATGCAAATAGGTACATTATGATTTTTAATTATTTTTCTTCCTAAAACTGAAGTCAACCCACTAACATCGTTTATCAGTCCGATCGGAAATTTCAGCACCTCTTTCATGACTTCTGGCTTTCGGGTATCAATTGAAATAATCGATTTGGTCTCTGAGATTAGTTCTAAAACCGGAATCAGTCTATCTAATTCCTCTTGAGTAGAAATTGGAGAATATCCCGGCCTAGTCGACTCCGCTCCTATATCAATAAATGATGCACCTGACTTTTCTAAAAAGTTAATTTCTTTGATAATTTTTCTTGAATCAAATTCTGAAGTTAAATTGTTAGAAATAAATTTACCACCATCTGAAAAAGAATCAGTGGTGATATTTATTATCCCCATAACAAGAGGCTTATCAAAGATAAGCTCCTTGTTCCCGAAAAACATTCTAAGAATTTAGGTTTGATTTGCTGGATCAGATATGGGTGGATTAGATTTCTTCTTCCTAGAATCTTTTGTATCAGAATCATCTGAATCTCCAGCTCTAGGTTTTGCTCCGGCCATAATATCGTCTATTTGGTCAGTATTTAATGTTTCGAATTCAACTAACGCTTTCGCCATGGCGTGAAGTTTCTCAATGTTTTTATTGAGAAGATCCGTAGCGGTTTTATAACATCTATCAATAATTTTCTTTGACTCCTCATCAATTAATTTCGCAGTTTGATCCGAAAAAACGGTAGATGAGTTTGAGGCTGATCTTCCTAGAAATGGTTCGTCATTTTCATCTTCATATCTCATGGGACCTAATTTTTCAGATAAACCCCATTTAGTTACCATGTTCCTAGCAAGTTCAGTAGCTCTCTCGATGTCATTAGAAGCACCAGTAGTTACACCTTTGTCTCCGTAAATTAATTCTTCGGCAATTCGACCACCAAAAAGACCACATATTCTATCGAGAATTCCCTGTTTACTTAGGCTATATCTGTCTTCTTCTGGGAGGAATACTGTAACACCAAGCGCTCTTCCTCTAGGAATAATAGAGACCTTGTAAACTGGGTCGTGTTCGTCAAGCTCTCTTCCTATGATTGCGTGACCAGCTTCATGATAAGCTGTTCTTGTTTTCTCTTCTAAAGACATAACCATAGACTTTCTCTCAGCACCCATCATTACCTTGTCTTTTGCAAGTTCTAATTCGTTCATTGTTACTTTTTTCTTTCCTGACCTAGCTGAAAATAACGCAGCCTCGTTAACTAAATTCGCCAAATCGGCGCCAGAAAAACCTGGAGTTCCTCTAGCGATATACGAAACTTCAACGTCCTCAGAGATTGGCACATTTCTACAATGCACCTTAAGAATTTGTTCTCTTCCTCTTATGTCAGGCAAAGGAACTACAACTTGTCTGTCAAATCTACCTGGTCTTAATAAAGCTGGGTCTAGAACATCGGGTCTGTTGGTAGCAGCAATAATGATAATTCCTTCATTAGCCTCAAATCCGTCCATTTCTACTAAAAGTTGATTTAATGTCTGTTCTCTTTCGTCATGGCCACCGCCGAGACCAGCTCCTCTGTGTCTTCCTACAGCATCTATTTCATCAATAAAAACTATGCATGGAGCCTGCCTTTTGGCTTGCTCAAACATATCTCTAACTCTTGACGCACCAACACCAACAAACATTTCAACGAAATCTGAACCAGAAATAGAGAAGAATGGAACTTGTGCCTCCCCTGCTATAGCTCTAGCTAAAAGGGTTTTTCCAGTCCCTGGGGAACCGCTCATCAAAATTCCTCTTGGAATTTTTCCACCTAATCTTTGAAATTTTGAAGGATCTTTTAAAAAATCAACTAATTCTTGGACTTCTTCTTTAGCCTCTTCTACACCAGCAACATCTTTAAAGGTAGTCTTAACTTTTCCTCCTTCAAGCATTTTTGCCTTACTTTTACCAAAGCTCATTGGTCCGCCTCTGCCTCCCATTCCACCTTGCATTTGGCGCATAAAGAAAAAGAAGATAGCCAATATTATTAAAATTGGAAAGCTAGCAACTAGTAGCTGAGTCCAAATACTTTCTGTTTGAGGCTCCTCTCCAAAAACTTCGACCTGGTGTTCAAACAAATCGTCCATTAACTGGTTGTCTTGCACGTAAATTGGCCTTGTGGTTTTGAAAGAAGTTCCATCTTCTTTGAAACCGTTGATAGAATATCCATCTCCTTCAAATGAAACACTGGCTATTTGATCTTTATTGACTAGAGATACAAACTCAGAGTAAGTAATATTTTCTGAACCCGGGCCTTGATTAAAATTTTGTAATGCAAAAAAGGTTGCACCTGCAATGAAAAGCCAGATAAAAGTGTTTCTTAAAAATTGGGACATAATATTTTAAATCTATATTTTATCGATACCTAAAATGTAACATTCTTTCGAGGTTGATCTTGAAGCATCAGGTTTTATTCTTTTAATTTTTCTAAAGCGGTTTTTCAATTCATTTTTTAAAAAATTCATAGAATCCCCTTCAAAACATTTACACAAGTATTTTCCACCAATTTTCAGAAATTTGTCTACTATACTTATCTCTATTTCTAATAAGGATTTCATATTTTCAGAGTCAATTATACTCACACCACTTATATTGGGGGCGATATCAGATAAAACAATAGACATCTCATTTAAGTTGATCTTGTCGACATCTTTTAAGTCGATTTGAAAGAAATTTACGTTTTTTATTCTTTTCATAGGCAATAAATCTATTGCAATTATTGAACCTGAATCACCTAAAATATTACTAACTACTTGGCTCCAACCGCCTGGAGAAGAACCTATATCAAGAACTTTATCTCCAACCTTAATAATTTTATTTTGTTTTTGTATCTGAATTAACTTGTAAGCAGCCCTAGATCTATAACCATCTTTTTTTGATAGAGAATTATATTTTTCTCCTTTTGAATAAGATGCATGTTTTGACATGGATATTTATGAATGTTTTGTGGACACAATCTCATATTCTTTGAATCCTGAAGGAGTTTCAAACTTTATGATTTCGCCTTCTTCTTTGCCTATAAGAGCTTTAGATATGGGAGATGAATAAGATATTTTCCCCTTTTTTACATCGGCTTCATCCTCACCAACAATTATATAGGTCACCTTTTTTTCTGAGCTCATTTCAAAAAGTGTAACAGTCGCTCCAAATATAACTCTTCCAGATTCAGGGATATTCTTTACCTCTATTATTTGAGATCTGGATAGTTTTGATTCTATTTCTCTAATCCTTGCCTCTGCTAAGCCTTGTTGCTCCTTTGCTGCATGGTATTCAGCATTTTCTTTAAGATCCCCAAATTCTCTGGCTTCTGCGATGGCTTTTGATATTTTTGGCCTTTCAGTTAAAAGTTTTTGAAGCTCTTCTTGCAAAGCAACCTCTCCTTCTTTTGTCATGGGTTCTCTGTCATGCATAATTAACTATATATCTTGTAATTTTCTATAAGACCAATCAACCTTTTTTGTAATTACTTCACAAATAGCTTTCGCACCTTTAATTGTTGTAGTGCAACAAATTTTTTCATCTAATGCAGTCCTTCTTATTGAAGCAGAATCTAAAATTGATTCTCTACCCTCTGTTGTGTTTATAACAAGATTGACTTCTTTATTTTTCATCAAATCTACTATATTTGGCCTACCTTCTATAACTTTTTTTATTTGGCTTACTTTAAAGCCCATATTTTTTATAACACTCGCGGTTCCTTTAGTTGCAAACAAGTTGAAATCTTGTTCAACCAGCGAAGGTACTATTTCTGATAAAAATTGTTTATCCGTATCTCTTACACTTATAAAAACTGATCCTTTTTTTGGAATTTCTACTCCTGCACCAACCTCAGCTTTTTCAAAAGCCTCTGCAAATGAATTCCCTATCCCCATTACTTCGCCCGTAGATCTCATTTCCGGGCCAAGTATAGGATCTACGTTTTGAAACTTATTGAATGGCATCACTGCTTCTTTTACAAAAAAACCTTCTAAGCTAGGTATCTCTTGAAATTTTAAATCTTTCAGACTTTTTCCGGCCATTATTTTTGCGGCTATCCTTGCGAGAGGAATTCCTAATGCCTTAGAAACAAAAGGAATGGTCCTAGAAGCTCTAGGATTTACTTCTAAAAGATAAACATTGTTATTGACATATGCCAACTGGACATTAACCAAGCCAATTATTTTCATATTAGATATTACTTTTTCAACTTCAATTTCAATCTTATTGATCGCATCTTTTGAAATATCATAGGGAGGAATTGAGCAAGCTGAATCACCAGAATGGACCCCGGCTTGTTCAATATGTTGTAGGATTCCGCAAATGACAAATTCTTTTCCATCGCTAATTGCTTCGACGTCAAATTCAATTGCTACATCTAAAAATTTATCCAATAGGACTGGATTGGAATCATTCACTTGAAAAGCGCTGCTTAAATATTTTTTAAGATCTTCGTCATCGTATACTATTTCCATTGCTCTTCCTCCCAAAACATAAGAAGGTCTTACAACTAATGGGAATCCTATTAAATTTGCAACTTCGATAGCCTCTGTTTCATTTGAAGCCATTCCATTTGGTGGTTGAGACAGATCATATTTTTCTACAAAATTTAAAAATCTTTCTCTATCTTCAGCTAAATCTATCTGATCCGGAGATGTTCCTAGTATAGGAATGCCCAAATTATCAAGTTCATTTGCAAGCTTTAAAGGAGTTTGTCCACCATATTGAACAATCAAACCTTTTGGTTTCTCAAGTTCAACTATTTCGATAACGTCTTCAAGTGTAATTGGCTCAAAATATAAACGGTCGGAAGTGTCATAATCGGTTGAAACTGTTTCGGGGTTACAATTAACCATTATAGTTTCGTAACCATCTTCTTTGAGAGCTTGTGCGGCATGAACGCAACAATAATCAAATTCTATACCTTGCCCTATCCTATTTGGCCCTCCCCCCAAAACCATAATTTTTTTATTTTTAGAGGGTTCTGCCTCGCACTCATCTTGATAAGTAGAATACATATAAGCAGTAGATGTTCTAAATTCAGCTCCACATGTATCAACCCTTTTGAAGACTGGATTTATATTCAAACTTTTTCGAGCTTTTCTTACTTCTGCCTCATTAATATTTAATAATTGAGATATTCGTTGATCAGAAAAACCTCTTTTTTTAGCACCAAGAAAATCAGATTCATTTGCCAAAAATCCTTTTTTCATTATTAGGTTTTCATAGCTAACTAATTCTTGTAATTCACTTAAAAACCAAGGATCAATTCCTGATGCATCATAAATTTCCTCAACTTCATAACCTCTTCTGAAAGCTTCAGCGATATAAAAAATTCTTTCAGGAGAAGGAGAAATTAATTTAGATCTAATTTCAGTTTTTGTCGGCTTAGCGTCAAAACCCTCTAATCCACTCTTCCCAATTTCTAGACCCCTAATTGCCTTTTGAAAAGATTCTTGAAAAGAAGAGCCAATAGCCATCACTTCGCCTACGGATTTCATCTGTGAAGTTAAAACTTCATCTGCGCCAGGAAACTTTTCGAAATTAAACCTTGGAATTTTTGTGACCACATAATCTATGGTGGGCTCAAAAGAAGCGGGAATTCCATCGCCACTGATATCATTTTTTAACTCATCTAAAGTAAATCCTACAGCCAACTTCGCCGCTATTTTAGCTATTGGAAATCCTGTAGCTTTTGAAGCAAGAGCTGATGATCTTGAAACTCTTGGATTCATTTCAATGATAACCATCTCGCCATTTTTAGGGTTTACAGAAAATTGAACATTCGAACCTCCTGTTTCAACGCCTATTTCTCTTAAAATTGCCATAGAAGCATTTCGCATTTTTTGATATTCCTTATCAGTTAAAGTTTGAGCTGGTGCTACAGTAATTGAATCGCCAGTGTGAACTCCCATTGGATCAAAATTTTCTATGCTGCATATTATTATGCAGTTGTCTGCTTTATCCCTTACTACTTCCATTTCGTATTCTTTCCAGCCAGATAAATATTGGTCAATATAAAGTTCAGATGTTGGAGAAAGATCAAGTCCCCTTTCGCAAATTTCTTCAAATTCGTCCGGATTATAGGCAATACCACTTCCAGAACCGCCCATAGTAAAATTTGGACGAATAATGCAAGGAAAGCCGACATCTTCTAAAATTTTTTGCGCTTCCGATAAATCATGAGCGAGCCCAGCTTTTGGTGTTTTAAGCCCTATTTTTTTCATGCATGAAGCAAAAAGTTCTCTATCCTCAGCTTTGTCGATTGCTTCTTTTGTAGCGCCTATTAACTCAACATTAAATTCCTTTAAGACTCCATGTTTGTTTAGATCGAGAGCTGCATTGAGTCCTGTTTGTCCACCCATAGTAGGTAATATTGCATCTGGTCTTTCTTGAGCGATTATTTGTTTTAATGATTTCCAGTTTATAGGTTCAATATAAGTCGAATTGGCTAATTCAGGATCAGTCATAATAGTAGCGGGATTAGAGTTAACTAAGATAACTCTGAAACCTTCCTCTCTCAAAGCTTTGCAAGCTTGAACGCCCGAGTAATCAAATTCACAGGCTTGACCTATTACAATTGGACCGGCTCCAATTATCAATATCGAGTTAATATCTTTTCTTCTTGGCATATTTTTTAAATACCCATGTTTTGAATAAACTTATCAAACAATTTTCTAATATCCTGTGGTCCTGGGCTAGCTTCTGGATGCCCTTGAAACCCAAATACTTTGCCTTCATCATAAGATATTCCCTGTATTGTGTTGTCAAATAATGACCTATGGGTAACCTCAACATTATTATTGTTTTTAATGCTGCTATCACTAATTGTAAAACCATGATTTTGACTAGTTATAAAAACTTCATTTGTTTTTAAATCTTTCACTGGATGGTTAGCTCCATGATGTCCAAATTTCATTTTTTCTGTCTTTAACCCAAGAGCAAGTCCGAGCAATTGATGCCCTAAACAGATTCCAAAAATTGGTATCTTTTTTTCCAAGAAAACCTTTATTGCATCTATAGCGTATCTACAAGGATCTGGGTCTCCTGGACCATTTGATAAAAAAATACCATCGGGCTTCATTTTCAAAACTTCTTTAGCCGAGGTCTTTGCTGAAACTACAACTACCTCGCAACCTCTATCTACCAAAAGACGCAAAATGTTATGTTTCACTCCAAAATCATAAGCAACTACTTTGAGAATATTTTTTTTTGAATTTTCATTTTCTGTTCCTTCTTTCCAAACATATTTATTGGAGCAAGTTACTTTTTGCGCTAGATCCTTTCCTTTTAGATCTCCAAAAGAATCAAACATCGAGTCAATTTTAGTGTTAGGGAGATTCTCTTTCGAAATCACTGCGGGTTGTGAGCCCTCCTCTCTTAAAATTCTTGTAAGTTTTCTGGTATCTATTCCAGCAATACCAATAATTTTTTTCTTTTTTAAAAAACTATTCAGACTTTCTTCATTCCGCCAGTTACTTGTAAATTTTGTCTGCTCTCTTATGACGATCCCTTTACACCCTCCAGTAAAAGATTCTAGATCTAGGTTATTTGTACCTACATTGCCAATATGTGGGTAAGTAAAACAAACAATCTGATCTGTATAAGAAAGGTCTGTTATTACCTCTTGGTACCCCGACATAGAAGTATTGAAAATTATCTCTCCGACTTGAGGTTCATCTGAACCAAAAATCTCCCCAAAAAAAACATTCCCAGATTTTAAAGTGAGTTTTGCTTCTTTATTTTTTTTATTATTCAAAGCTATTGATTAAAAAAAATCGCGACATAGAAGAAAATCTAAGTATCGCGATAGTTACGTCTAATGCCGATTGCATTAAAAAACGACTATAATGAAATATATACGTTTAGTCCATGGATATCTCAAAAGAAAATGATAAAAAGTTCAGAAGACATAAAAAAAATGAGAGAAGCAGGCAAAATAGCTGCTAAAACTCTTGAAATGATCGAAGAATTCATCAAGCCTGGTGTAAGTACAGGAGAACTTGATAGCATTTGTCATAAATTCATCACGGAAGACCAAAAATGTATTCCAGCACCGCTCAATTATAAAGGCTTCCCTAAGTCTATTTGCACTTCTGTCAATCAAGTGGTGTGTCATGGAATTCCAAGTGAAACAAAAATTTTGAAAAACGGTGACATAATGAATATCGACGTTACCGTTATCAAAGATGGGTTCCATGGAGATACGAGTAAAATGTTTTTTGTTGGAAAAGAAAAGCCCCATACTAAAAAATTAGTAGAAACGACTCAAAAATGCATGTACGAAGCCATCAAAATTGTTCGTCCGGGAGTAAGACTAGGAGACATTGGACACAAAATCCAGACAATTGCAGAAAATAATCATTATTCTGTCGTAAGAGACTATTGTGGTCACGGAATTGGAAGAGTCTTTCACGAAGATCCTCAAATACTTCATTATGGCCAGCCAAATACTGGTTTAGCATTAAAAGAAGGAATGTGTTTTACGATAGAGCCAATGATAAATATCGGAACATACAAAACTAAATTATCTAAACAAGATGGATGGACAGTTGAAACACTCGATGGGAGGCTGTCCGCTCAATGGGAGCACACAATATTAGTTACTCCTGATGGATTCGAAGTTCTAACAATTCGTGAAGAAGAATTAATACAATGAACCCTCTTATTTCTGAAGTAAATTCTTATCCATTTGATAGATTGCGAAAACTTTTGAGTAAATCATCGCCAAAAAGATATAAAAACAACTTCATAAATTTATCTATAGGAGAACCTAAGCAAGATTCAAACAAAGAAATCTTAAAAATTTTAAAAAAAAATGAAAAACTTTTTTCTCAGTACCCTCCAATTGAAAGTATTCGAGATCTAACCAATAGTTATAAAACGTATTTGAATAAAAGATTTGGTGTTTCAAATATCGAAAATGAAAATATTCTAAATTTAGGTGGAACTAGAGAAGGCACCTTTTCAGTTATTCAATCTTTGTTTAACAGATCTTTAAAATTAAAAAAGCCGTTTATTTATATGCCGAATCCTTTCTATCAAATTTATGGAGGTGCATCTTTATTTGCTGGTGCAATTTCTAAATATATAAATTTAAATGAAGAAAAAGATTTTATCCTTGACCTAGATTCTGTTAGTGAAAACCAGTGGCGAAAGTGTCAAATTCTAATAATGTGCTCCCCTTCCAACCCCACAGGAAGCGTCATGAAGAGAGAAGAAATTTTAAAAGTTATTAAACTTTCTAGGAAATATAATTTTTATATTGTCAGTGATGAATGTTACATAGATATCTATCGTAAAAAACCTCCAGAAAGTTTTATTCAAGTATCCATTGAAAAGTACGGAAACATGAGGAATATTGTTTCTCTCCATAGTTTATCCAAAAGATCAAACCTACCGGGATTTAGGTCTGGAATGATTTGTGGAGACAAAAAACTCATAAACAATTTTAAAAAGTATAGAGCCTTTCATGGGGTAAGCATTCCTTTGCCAATTCAGATGGCGAGTTCAGCTGCTTGGAAGGATGAAAAAACAGTATTTAAGAATCGAGATTTTTACAAAAAAAATTTTGAACTTGCAAAGAAAATTCTTAATTATGACGCTCCTGAAGGAGCCTTTTATATGTGGTTAAAAACTGAAGATGGTGAAAAATTTTCTAAAACTTTGTTTATTGAAAAGAATATTGTTACTCTTCCTGGAAAATACCTTGCTGTTTCCAAAAATGGTAAGAATCCAGCTGAGAACTATGTAAGAATTGCTTTAGTTCACAACAAAAAAATAGTTAAAGAGGCTTTGGAAAAAATTTCAGAAATTTTATGACAAATAAGACTTGGCGAGGTTATGGCTTGGGTACCAAAAACAAGAAAGGTGCCTTTATTGAAATGTATTTTGCACCAGAAAATATTGCAGAAACAACGAAAGTAGTCGTTGATCCCGATGATGAAATTATTAAAAAATTTGAAATAGTTTTTGTATCGGACGATAAGCCGCCTGAAACAGTCAGCGAGGCTTATCTAAAACTTCATTTATTATCTTTAAGAAAGGTTAAGCCAAATGAGACAAACTTGGATGGTATTTTTAACATTCTTCCAAATGTTGCCTGGACATCTCTTGGACCTGTTGATGCTGAAGAGCTTTCTAATTTTCTCTTTAAAAACAAAGAAAAAGGTATTCCGGTTAAAGTTTTCTCTATAGATAAATTCCCTTGTTTGACCGACTATGTTTCTTTGAGTGATGTTAGAATTGCAGATGCAAGTCGTGTAAGGCTAGGAGCATATCTTGGTCCAGGGACTACCGTAATGCATGAAGGATTCGTCAACTTTAATTCCGGAACACTTGGTGAAGCTATGGTTGAAGGAAGAATTTCTCAAGGAGTTGTAGTAGCTGAAAATTCTGACATTGGAGGAGGTGCCTCTACTATGGGTACTCTTTCAGGAGGAAATGAAATCAAAATTTCTGTTGGAAAAAATTGTCTTTTAGGAGCAAATTCCGGATTGGGTATTCCTTTAGGCGATAGGTGCACTATAGAAGCAGGATTGTATTTAACAAGTGGTTCAAAAGTTGAAATTCTTGGCGAAAATGGTGATGTAGAAACTTCTTCAAAAGCCAGCGACTTAGCAAATAAACCTGACCTTTTATTTTTTAGAAATTCATTGACTGGTGCTATCCAGTGTAAAAGAAATAAAAATGTAAATAAGCTTAATAAAGATCTGCATGACAATTGAAGAGTCTTATGAAGAAGAATATAAGCCAGCTAGCTTTTTAAGAAGAATATTAGCTCTTTTCTACGATACTCTGTTACTGACCGGAATCATATTGGGGTACTTGCTGGTAGTTACTCTAATGTTTGGTGATACTTTTGAAAGCATTTCAGAAAGAATATTTTTACAATTTTCTTACTTAATCTTAGGCGTAATTTTTTTTACTTATTTTTGGAAAGTTAACAAAGGACAAACGTTGGGAATGCAAGTCTGGAAAATAAGAATAGTTGGAGATGAGAATAAAGAACCCTCTACAAAAAATCTAATTTATAGAAGCTTATTTGGTTTGGTTTTCAATCTAGCTTTTGGGTCAAATTATTTGTTTATTTTTTTTAATAAAGATAAAAAATCCATCAACGATTTGCTGTCAAAAACAAAAACAATAAAAATTAATTAATTTTTAACATTCTTATACCGATCAGAGCTACTAAAAGCGAAGGAAGAAGTATCGCCAAAGATGGTGAAATATTGTTGATGATTGCCACGTTTCCAAAAATCTTTAATATCAAATTGAAACCAAAAGCCATCAAAGAACCGAAAAGGAGTCTTTCGAGATTTTTATTTTTTGTGAATAAGATAAGCGATAGAGATAAAGATAATAAAATTATTGCAATAGCAGAAAATGGTTCAAGAAGTTTTTTCCAAAATTCATATGAAATTTTTTTTCTTTCTCTTTCCGGTCCAGTTTGCGTGAGAATTTTAAATACCTGAGAGAGAGATAGTTCTTTGAGTCCTAATTTTTCATTAATCCCGACGACAGGAGCATTTTTCCAATTAAAGACCTCATACCCTTCCCTATTTATATTTTCAAAAGCGTTATTTAATTGCCAACTATTATCTTGAATTTCAAAAGATTCAGCTTCGACTATAGTTGAAAGTTTTTTATCTGGGCCTAAAAAATAAAGAACAACGTTAGAGCCGCGATTTTTTTCAAAAGAAAAATTAGCCATGACATTGTCCTTTTGTAGCCATTGAGAGGTTTTATCAATGTCTTCTTTTTTATACTTCAAGTTATTTGCTGCACTTTCTAAAGTTGGCGTCAAAAATTCAAAACTTAATAATGTTAAAAGTAAAACAATTATGATGGGTTTCAATATATTCAAAACACTAATACTTAATGATTTTCCTAAAATTTGTGCTGCAACTAATTCTCCTGAGTCGCTTAAAAATCCAAAAGTTAAAATGGCCGAAATTACAGCACACAGAGGTAGAATTTCACATAATCTTCCCAATGAAATTAAAAAAAGATATTCAAAAATTTTAGCGAAACTGTAATCGTTATTTAAATCTTCTAACTCTTTTACAAAATTTAAAAGTAAATCTAACGAAAGAACTAAAAAACACACAAAAAAAAGAATTTTGAGAGATTCCCAAAAGAATATCTTGTCTATAGTGTCTCCAAAAATTGTTTTCAACTTATAACCTCATAAAAAATGATATTGAAAATTACCGAAACTAAAATGACAAGCAACAAAAGTTGTAAAAACCACCTCTTAGAATATTTTTTCGCGATGAGTGAATTGAAATTGAAAATAAATTTGTCAAATCCAAAGAGAAATATTGCGAGCATTGCAAATAAGCTGTGAATGATTAAAAAAATTTGCGTAGGTGTAAAAATATTCTCCTCAATAAAGGCTTTTTGGCCTATCACTAGGCCATAGTATGATAAAAAAATTACCAAACCAGAAAAGACCAAAATAAATCTACCGTTTTCCTGCATTCTTAAGCTGAGAGGCGAGGCAATCAACACAGATATAATTAACATCAAACTTAATGAAAATCTTTCTAAAATTTCTGTTACATAAATTTGATTATCGGTCTCTTTTGATAATTCATTCCAAGTTTTAGTTTTAATTTCCTTACTGGTTTGTATTTCACTTTTTGGAAAAAGGAAAAAAAGACTTTCAAAATCTAAAAAAAAATTATTCTCTTCAAGGGGGATAAATAACTCCCCATTCTCGAATAAAATTTTGTTGTAAATTTGATCATTTGAATTAGCAGAAACCTCCTCGGAATTAAGTATGTAATTTAAATCTTCTGATTCAATTTTTGCAAAAATGTTTTGGAATCCAAGATCTGACGCGCCTTCAGCAAAAAAAATACCATTTAATTCTTCTATTTCGTTAATTTTGCCTTCTCCCATAAGTTTAAAATTATCAGCAAAAGATTGAGATTTAGACAAAAAGCTGAGCTGTTGATTTGATGTGGGAGCTAAAAAGAAAGAATTAAAAATAAGAAAAATGGATAGAAAAATTGATGGAACTAGGCAAATTAATACTATTCCTGATTCACCTAATCCAGCTTGGTTGGCAAAGGTTATTTCATTTGTTTTTTTTAAATTATAAATAGCAATTAAAGTGCCAATGAACAAAGACGTTGGGATAGCAATTTCTAGTAACGATGGTATTGAAAAAATTAAAACTAAACTTACAAGACTAGGATAAAGTTCACCATTTGATGCTTTCTCAAGAAATCCTATTGATTCATTAAAAAATAATATTCCAAAAAGTATAAAAAAAGTTATAAGTAACGTTTTTAGCAATTGGTTTAATATATAAAACGATATAATTTTTGGCATAATACTTTTAATTATCTTACACACATTATCTAACAAATTTAGATTGGAGCAAAAATGAAAAAATTAATTTCTATTTCAATGAACTTAAAAAAAATTGAGGCTTTGAAAAGTTTAAACTCAGAATGTTTAGTGATCGGCATATATGAGGACAAAAATTTAAATGAGATTACAAAAATATTAAATTCCGACTCCTCTGGTCTAATAAAAAAACTTTTAACTAGAAAAGAGCTTACCGGAGCCTTAAAAAATCAATTGTATTTACCCGACATGAGTGGTTTTAAAGCCAACAAGGTTTTTCTTGTGGGTCTTGGTAAGAAAAACAAGGAACTAAATGAAGACGAATTTTCCCAGTTGAGTAGCTCAATTTCTAAAATAACAATTTCTTCTAATGCTAGAAACGTTGATATTTTCCTTCCCGAAATAAAAGTCAAGTCAAAAAAACCTTCTTGGATTTATAAAATCTTATCCAGAGACCTAGAGTCTGGATGTTATCAATACTTTTTTGAAGGAAAAAAAACACAGCCAAAAAATAAATTAAAAAAAGTAAACTTTCTTAGTTTGGCAGGTAATGAGAGTAAAGCAAAAATACTTTCTTCTATTAAAATGGGACATGTTATTGGTGCCGGGATGAACACATCCAAAGATCTTGCTAATACTCCTGCAAATATATGCACACCAAGCCACTTAGCTAATCAAGCCAAACTCATAAGTAAGACTTTTCCTTCAATTAAAACAAAAGTTTTAGGTGAGAAGGAAATGAAAAAATTAGGAATGGATTGTTTACTATCTGTCGGTAACGGGAGTGCTCAAGAATCTAAATTTATTATCATGCAGTACTCTGGAGGAAAAAAAACCTCGAAACCTCATATCATAGTTGGCAAAGGAATCACTTTTGATACTGGAGGTATAAGCATTAAACCAAGCCCTAACATGGACGAAATGAAATATGATATGTCAGGTTCTGCTAGTGTTTTTGGAACTATGAGGGCGATAGCTGAAATTAAACCTAAACTTAATATTATTGGAGTAGTAGCTTCAGCTGAAAACATGCCAAGTAGCACAGCGACAAAGCCTGGGGATGTGGTGAATACCTTGTCTGGACAAACTGTTGAAATTTTAAATACTGACGCCGAAGGTAGATTGGTTCTATGTGATGCACTTACATATATTGAAAGGTTCAAACCAGCGAGTGTAATAGACATTGCAACTCTAACAGGTGCTTGCGTTGTTGCCTTAGGTCATCAAGCAACAGGGTTATTATCTAATGATCAAAATTTAGCCGATAATATTTTAGAAAGCGGATATTCTAGTTGCGACAAAGCTTGGCAACTCCCCCTATGGGATGAATATCAGAGTGATATAAATAGTAAATATGCAGACATCGCAAATATTGGTGGGAGAGCAGGAACGATTACCGCAGCTTGCTTCCTTTCAAGATTTACTCGATCTTATAAATGGGCTCATTTAGATATTGCTGGTACTGCTTATGGAGGGCGCGTAGGTAAAACTTCTAGCGGAAGACCAGTACCACTCTTAACGGAATATCTGTTGTCTAGAAAACAATAGATGAGTTCTGTAAGTTTTTTACAAGCCGGATTTTCAGAAGATTTAGCCATAGACTATGTCTGCGATCTCACTGGAAAGATAATTCAAAAAAATTTACATGATTCAACTTCAAAAAAAATTTTTATCAGATGTAACGATGCCGAACAAGCAATTAAGTTAGATGAAAGAATGTGGGGATATCCAAAACATATATTTATTCCTCATAAAATTTCTACCGAAAAAAACTCCAAAGATTGTGAAGTCTCAATTTCTTATCCAGGGATTAAAAACAATGAAGAATTTTATTATTTGGTAAACCTTAATCCTCAATTACCATCTAATTATAGCGAATACAAAGAAACTCTTCAGATAGTCATAAAAGATAATTCAACCAATCAAGAAATTGCAAGAGAGAGTTACAAAAAATGTCTTGGCGATGGGATAAAACCAAAATATATAGAAGAAAATGAAGAAAGTATTTGAACCAAAACAAATTGAGAGAAAATGGTACAAATTTTGGGAACAAAACAACCTCTTTAGTCCAAAGATATCTTCCAAGAAAAAACCCTTCAGCATGATGATCCCTCCTCCAAACGTTACAGGAAGTCTCCATATGGGTCATGGTTTTCAGAATACATTGATGGATACTATATGTAGATATAAAAGACAAAAAGGATTTGAAGTCCTTTGGCAACCTGGTACTGACCATGCAGGAATTGCTACTCAACTTGTTGTAGAAAGAAATTTAGAACAAAAGGGACTATCCAGAGAAGAAATTGGCAGAAAGAGATTTGAAGAAGAAGTTTGGAAATGGAAGTCAACTTCAGGAAATATAATCACAAAACAGCTAAGACGATTAGGAGCCTCTTTAGATTGGAATAGAGAAAAATTCACAATGGATAAGGATTTTAACAATGCAGTGATAAAAGTCTTCTGTTCTCTATATGATGAGGGCCTTATCTATAGAGGTTATAGATTAGTTAATTGGGACGTTAGCTTGCAATCTGCAATTTCAGATCTTGAAGTCATGAATGAAGAAGAGACAGCAAAAATTTGGTACATCTCTTATAAGAATAAAAATGACTCTGTTACTGTTGCCACCACGAGGCCCGAAACAATGTTCGGAGACGTTGCAATTGCAGTCAATCCAAAAGATAAGAGGTATAAAAAATTAGTAGGACAAGAATTTGAAATACCTCTTTCTGGAAAAAAAATTAAAGTGATAACTGATAGTTACGTTGATCCTGATTTTGGGACTGGATGTCTAAAAATTACTCCAGCCCATGACTTCAATGATTTTGAAATAGGCCTCAGAAATAAATTACCCATGGTAAATATCTTAAATAAAAATGGTACGCTCAATGAAAATGTCCCCAGTAAATTTCAAAGTCTTTCCACACTTGAGGCTAGAAGACAGATACTGATTGATCTAGAAAAAAACGGAAATCTTATCAATGAAAAAGAACATAAGGTTAGCGTTCCTAAAAGTGAAAGAACTGGAGAAATACTAGAACCGCTATTAACTAAACAGTGGTATCTCAAATCAACAAAACTATCCAAAAAAGCGATTAGTTTAGTCAAAACAAAAAAAATAAAATTTATTCCTAACAATTGGGATAAAACTTATTTTTCTTGGATGAACGAAATTAAAGATTGGTGTATCTCAAGGCAACTTTGGTGGGGTCATAGAATCCCAGCCTGGTATGATAAAAATTCTAATGTTTATATTGGCGCGTCTGAAAAAGAGGTCAGAAATAAATACAAATTAAGTAAAGGTATAAAATTAGAAAGAGATAATGACGTTTTAGACACTTGGTTTTCTTCTCAATTATGGACATTTGCTACCTTAGGATGGCCAAAAAAATCAACATTACTTGAAAAGTTTCACCCATCCTCGGTATTAGTGACAGGATTTGACATAATTTTTTTCTGGGTAGCCAGAATGATTATGATCTCTCAAAAGTTTTTAAATGAAGTGCCTTTTCGAGAAGTTTATATTCATGGATTAGTTAGAGACAGTGAGGGTCAAAAGATGTCTAAATCTAAAGGTAATATTTTAGATCCAATAGATATAATTGACGGGATAAGTCTAGATGAATTAATTTTGAAGAGAACTTCAAACCTCTTGAGTTCCAAGCAAGTACAAAAAGTTGTAAATTCTACAAAAAAAGATTTTCCTAAAGGAATATCTCCTTATGGAGCTGATGCAATAAGATTTACATTTTGTTCTCTTGCATCCGGTAGTAGGGATATTAACTTTGATTTGAATAGAGTTGAAGGTTACAGAAATTTTTGTAACAAGTTATGGAACGCATCAAGATTTATCATTTTGCAATGTAACGCTAAAAAAGTTTCAAAAAATAAATCTAATAACGAAGAAGATCAATGGTTATTAAACGAAATGAATAAAACCTTAAAAATTTATTCTGATCATATAGAAAACTACCGATTTGATTTAGCTGTTCAGTCTATTTATGAATTTGTTTGGGAGATTTACTGTGATTGGTATATTGAATTTTGTAAAATAAGACTTCAAGACGAAAATTTATCAATTTCTAAAAAGAGTGAAATTCTTAACTCTTTAGTAAATTCATTGGAGTCAATTTTGGTAGCTTTACATCCCATAATTCCATTTATTACTGAAGAAATATGGCAACAAACGAAAAGCTTACATAAGTACAAAGAAAAAAGTATTTCTCTCAGAAAATTTCCTAAAATATCAAGTTCAAAAGGATCTTTTCGAGACATTGAGTTTTTAAAAAATTCAATCGTAGGTATTAGAAATTTAAGGGCTGAAATGCAATTGTCTCCTAAAATAAAAATCGATTTAATTCTCATTAAAAAAAATAAAACTTATAAAATTCTAAATAAATACAGAAATTATTTAAGCAATCTTTGTGGTATCACAAATTTAATGGTTTTACCTTCGCCTCCTCCATCATCAATTGTCCTAGTTTCGGATGAGAAGCTTTTTGTTCCATTAAAGGGGTTAATAGATCCTTATAAAGAGATTGCAAGAAACTCAGAAAATCTTAGTAAGTTAAATAAAAACTTTGAAAATTTGAAATCACAATTGCAAAACAAAAAATTTCTAAAAAATGCGCCCAAACTTTTAGTAAAAGAAAGAAAACTACAATTAAAAGAATTAAGTCAAAAAATATCTAAAACTATAAAGCACCTTAAAGTACTAGAAAAAGTATAATAATTTTATGTGGTTAAGAGGAGCGACAGCAGGAATAATAGTAAGTCTTACTTCTGCTTTTTTATATAACTACTTTTTTCAAGAAGGATTTTTAAGAATTTTTTTCTTCATATTCTTTTCGACATATATCTCCAGCATGATAATTGTTTATGGTAGGCAAATTAAATATAGACTGAGAAGAGAGAAAGGAACTATAAAATGGTTCGATCCTAGCAAAGGTTATGGTTTCTTAGAAAGAGATAAAGGAGGAGATTTGTTCATCCATTTTGCCTCGGTTGCTGAAAAAGATAGAAAAAGTTTGAAAGAAAATACTCGGGTAAGTTACACGGTTATTAATAGCGTAAAGGGACCTCAAGCTAATGAAATAAGAGTTATTTAAAAATCTCTCTTCATATAAAATCTATCAAGACTATTTTCATTTTTTATATCGTATACTTCAAAATCATATTTTTCGTAGAATTCTTTTGTTTTAAGTCTTGAAGTTAAAATAAGCGAAGATTTATTAAAAATCTTTTTTGCGTTTAAAAAAATAAAATTCATAAGAATTTTTGATACACCAATATTTCTGTATTTCTCAGCAACGGAAAATCTTTGTAAAGACACTTCGTAATCTGAAGTTTGATATAAACGAGAGTAAGCAATCAAATCTGATTTCAAAAAGATTGTTAGATGGAAACTTTCTTTATCTATTTGATTATCATCATATACTTTGTCTCCCTTTACGGAATCCCTTAAATTTTTTATTTTTTGAAAAAGCTCTTTTTCAATATCTTCAAATTTTTTACACTCCTTAAAAAAAGAGTCTTCTGTTATCTTCATTCAGTCAAATTAAGGGCAGGGATTAGGGCATTCGGAATGAATCTTGTCTAATTCCCCTAAAACATCATCAGACAATTTAGTAAGCCCACTTTTAATTGCTATTTCAAGTTGTTCCATTGTGGTTGCCCCAATAATATTAGAAGTAACAAATTCTCTAGAGTTTACAAAAGCATTAGCCATCAAAGATGGATCTAAATTGGATTGATCAGCAAGATCAATGTATTTTCTAATTGCAGCTTCGGCGCTTGGTGTTTCGTATCTTTGACCTCTACCAAAAAGTTTTGTTCTGGATCCCTCTGGAAGTTTTCCATCTAAATATTTACCTGATAAATAACCTTGCGCTAAAGGAGAATAGGCTAATAATCCTACTGAGCTTCTATGAAAAAATTCTGACATACCCGATTCATAGGATCTGTTCAATAAATTATATGCGTTTTGAACCGACTGTACTCTTGGCAGATTATCTCTTTCAGATACATTTAAAAATTCAGATAGGCCCCATGGTGTTTCATTTGACAACCCTATGTGTCTAACCTTGCCTGTTTCAACAATTTGGTTTAAAACATCTAAAGTTTCTTCAATTGGGACAGACTCAAGATCATAATGTTTATAAAGTCCTAAGCCTCCACCAAATATATTTAAAGCTCTATCTGGCCAATGTAATTGATAAAGATCTATGTAATCTGTTTTCAATCTTTTTAAGCTTCCTTCAATCGCTTTTTCTATGTTTTCCTTGTTTAGTCTGGTCTCTCCGCCCCTAAACCATTTCATGCCACTTCTTCCGGCTACTTTAGTTGCAAGAATAATATCTTGCCTGCACCCTTTTTTCTCAAACCAAGAACCAATTATTCTTTCTGTGCTGCCCTGGGTTTCTTTTTTGGGAGGTATGGAATATAGCTCAGCTGTATCAAAAAAATTCACTCCATTTTCAACGGCGTAGTCCATTTGCTCATGACCTTCTTCTTCAGTATTTTGCTGGCCCCAAGTCATTGTCCCTAAACAAATTAAACTTACATCAATATCAGTATTCCCAAGTTTTTTATACTCCATAGACTAACCTCGATTGAAATTTAACATCTTTCTTAAAAAAAATAATGAAAATCTTGAAATACTTTCTAAGGAAGATAGGTTCATATGCTTGGTAAAAATTAATCCGTCTTCTCTCCCTTGAGATAATCTATAGTAATTTTTTCTTTTACCAACGTTTTTATAATTATTCTTTTTATAAAACTTAATTGCTCTATCATTACTATCTCTAACCTCCAAAAAAATATCGGAAACGCCCTTTTTTTTTGCATCTTGTTCGGATTTATTTAAAAGCAACTGACCCATACCTTGAGATCGAAACTGAGGATGCACAGATATATTTAGTAAATGAGATTCTGTAAAGTTAATAGTAGAAATGCAGAACCCTATTATTTCTTCTTGTTTAATTAATAATATATTTTGGTAGTTGGAATTTATACAATCTATAAAGCTTCCAATAGACCAAGGTGTAGGATTCGAAAGTCTTTCAATTTCCATTACTCTTTCAAGATCCTTAAAATCAAGAATTTTAAATTTAAAGCTTTCTTTCCCAGACATTTTTTCTTGCTTTTGAATCCGACATGAATTCACTAAGTTTATCTAATTGAATAAGATTTTGGTCTACGAAAAAGTTATAAATTTTTAATGAATCTTTTTCTTCAAAGTTTAGTCCAAATGCTGAAGACATAGAAAACAAGAAGGAAATCTCTTCTTTAGTAAATTTTTTCGTTTCGATTTTAAAAACCTTATTTTTTTCAAACGAATAACTCGAGTTTAATTCCCATTTATGTATTTTTAAATCTTCAAATATATAGTCGTTAAATTTCATTTAATTAATCCTATATAATATTTTAATTCAAATTTAAGAATAAAAATTGAAAGAAATTATAAATAGCTCTGCTTCAAAGTATTCACCATTCAAGAAGATTGAGTTGGCCAATAGAAAATGGCCTGAGAATCAGATTACACATCCGCCAATTTGGTGCAGTGTTGATTTAAGAGATGGTAATCAGGCATTAATAGAACCTATGGGTATAGATAAAAAGTTAAGGTTTTTTTCTATGCTAGTAGAACTAGGATTTAAACAAATTGAAATCGGCTTCCCTTCTGCTTCTGAAACCGAATTTAAGTTTGTGCGGGAACTTGTGAACCAAAATCTCATTCCGGATGATGTTCAAATTCAAGTTTTAACTCAATCAAGAGAGCACTTAATAGAAAAAACTTTTGAATCAGTTGCTGATTGTAAAAAAGTGATACTGCATTTATATAATTCAACATCAACTCTTCAAAGAAAGGTAGTTTTTAATAAAGACAAAAAAGGGATCACTAAAATAGCCACAGAAGGAGCAGCTTTAGTAAAGAAATTATCAGAAGAAGCGAAAAACACAAATTGGCAATTTCAATATAGCCCAGAAAGTTTTACGGGAACCGAATTAGAGTATGCTCTAGAAGTTTGCAACGAAGTAAATGAGATTTGGCAACCAACTAAAAATAGAAAATCAATCATGAACCTTCCGGCTACTGTTGAATTGTCTACTCCAAATATTTATGCAGATCAAATTGAATGGATGTCTGAAAACTTAAAAAATAGAGAAAGTATAATTTTGAGTCTTCATCCTCATAATGATAGAGGAACTGCTGTTGCAGCTGCAGAGCTTGGTTTAATGGCAGGCGCAGACAGAATAGAAGGAACTTTATTTGGTAATGGAGAAAGAACTGGAAATGTTGATATAGTCTCGCTTGCCTTAAATCAACTGACTCAAGGAGTTGATCCTAAACTTGATTTTTCTAACATCAATAAAATTATGAGAGAAGTTGAGTATTGTAATCAACTACCCGTTCATCCTAGGCACCCTTATGCTGGAGACTTGGTTTTCACTGCATTTTCAGGTTCACATCAAGATGCAATAAAAAAAGGTTTTGATGCAATGAGAGAATCTAACGATCCCAAATGGGCGGTTCCGTACCTCCCGATAGATCCAGAAGATGTCGGAAGATCTTATGAGGCAGTAATAAGAATTAATAGTCAATCAGGAAAAGGAGGAGTTGCATATTTGCTTGAGAAAGATCATGGTTTGTCCTTGCCAAGAAGATTACAAATTGACTTCTCTAGGGTAATTCAAAAAATCACAGATTCCACGGGACAGGAAATAGAAGCGGAGGAGATTTGGAAAGTTTTCAAAGAGAACTATGTTGAATTAGGCGATGACATGAAGTACTTAAGTCATAGTATCAATTCAAAGAGCTCCCCTAATGGAGAAAACTTAGATTTATTAAAATTAAAAATTCATTACAAAGATAAAGAAATTTTAGTCGAAGGAGAAGGAAATGGACCCATTGATGCATGCATTAAAGCTTTAAGCAAGTTACTTGGAATTTCACTTAAAATTTCAGATTACCAGCAACATGCCATATCATCGGGAGCAGACGCTTCTGCAGCAGCTTATATTGAAATTACGATCGATAATAAAAGCTTTTGGGGGATTGGAATAAACTCAAACACAGTTGCTGCGTCCTTTGAAGCAATTATGAATGGTATAAAAAAATCATTTAGCTAGCCTCAACTGACATTATTCCCTTTTTTATCATCAGGCAAACCTCATTCCCTTTATTTTTAGATCCCCAAATATGCTTAGGACAACTTGTCTTTTCTGAATGGATAAACTTATTTATTATTTCTTCTAAAACAGAACTATTTGGTAAATTGCATTTTTTATTTTCCAGCCAACTGAGAATTAAAATTTTTTGAAAATTTACATCATATTTTTTCAACTCATTGATTTTAATATCTTCTCCCTTAACAATTTTAGCCAACTCTTTCTTTGAAATTTCAGTTAAAAATTCGAATGAGTTTTTTTGATTATCTATAGACTTAGAGATACTCTTTCTATAATTTGGCCACCTCTCAGAAATTTTCGGAATCACTATATTTCTCAAATAATTTCTATCGAAATCGTTATTGTTGTTTGAATCGTCCTCTACGTAACTTAAATTATTATGGATAGCATTTTGAATAATTTCCTCTTTTGCAACTTTTAAAAATGGTCTTACAATGAATCCATTCCCTAAATTACGTTTAAGCGGTATTGAAGAGGCACCTTTTAAACCTGTGCCCCGAATCAATCTAAAAAATAAGGTTTCTATTTGATCGTCCAAGTGATGGCCCATAAACAATAGAGAAGTTTTATCTATAAGAATTTTTTGAAAAATTTCGTATCTTCTCTCTCTCATCAAGGATTCCAAGCTTGCTCCCCGTAAATTTTTTGAATCCATTTGAAATGATTTGAAGGAAAAACCTTTTTTTTTACAAAAAACTTTACAATGTTCTTCCCAAGATTCTGAAGATTTAGAATATCCATGATTCACATGTACTGCTTCTACTTCAGAATTTAATTCATTGGCAGCCTTTCCAACTTCATTAAGTAAAACAGTAGAATCTACTCCTCCGCTATATGCAACGAAACACTTCTTGCCCTTAATTAGATGTGGAGTAATTAGAGATTTTAGATTGAACAAGATTTAAACCAATCCATAGGACATAATTTTTTGATATCTTTGATTTAATATTTCCTCAATATCCTTGTCCTTAAGAGATTCTAAAGACTTCTCAATTGAATCAGAAATAATATTACAAGCACCTTTTACGTCTCTATGTGCTCCTCCAAGGGGCTCGCTTATAACCTCATCTATAAGACCGAAATTAATTAAATTTTCTGCATCAACTTTCATTGCTTTTGCAGCCTCATTTGCCTTGGATTTATCTCTCCAAACAATTGAAGCGCATGCTTCTGGAGAGGCAACCGCGTAGATGGAATATTCAAGCATACAAATACGATCCCCTATTCCAATTGCAAGAGCTCCTCCCGATCCACCTTCTCCGGTGATAATAACAATAATAGGTGTTTTTAATTTTGCTAAAACGCTTAAATTTTTTGCAATCGCTTCACTCATTCCTCTTTCTTCACTTTCTATTCCTGGGTATGCCCCTGGCGTATCCACAAAAGTTATCAAAGGTAAATTAAAATCTTCTGCTAGTTTCATCAGCCTTTCAGCTTTTCTATAACCCTCTGGCTGAGCCATACCAAAATTTCTCAAGATCTTATCATCCGTACTAGCGCCTTTTTCATGACCGATAAGAACAACTGGCATTTTTTTAAACATTGCTAGCCCCCCAATAATGGCTCTATCATCGCCAAATGTTCTGTCGCCATGAAGCTCATCAAAGTTAGTAAAAATATTTTCTATGTAATCTGAAAAATGAGGTCTATGTGGATGCCTTGCTACTTGAACTTTCTGCCAAATGTCTAAGTTGCCATAAATTTCTTTTGTAATAGACTCTATTTGGTTACTAATTTTTGAAATCTCTTCCGATACTTGGTTATCTTCTTTAGAAGAGGTTTTAAGGTTTTCGATTTTACTTTCTAAATCGCTAATTGGTTTTTCAAATTCTAAGTATGTATAAGCCATTTACTGCCTCGAATAATAATGCAAATCAATATTTTTCATACCACAAGCTTTCTTCAAGGATTCAAAATTATCATTAGTTAAAGAAATATTAAAGTTTTCTTTAAGTTCCATGCCAACTTTTCCATCTTTAGTATGATAATTAATTTCAACGGGGCATCCATTAGTACTTTCTTCTTTAGAAAAATCTTGAAGTTGCTCTATCAATTGTTCTATTTTCTTCGTTTGATTTTCCGAAATGTTTATAGATAATTTTCTAGCAAATTTTATTCTTAATTCTTCGAGAGTATTTAATTGGGTTACTCTCATTTTTTTTGATAAGCCAAATTCTTTGTTCCCTTTTCCGTCTTCCTCAATGACCTCTCCATCAGCAATAATTATTTCTTGGCCGTTAAAAGATAAGTTGGAATCTTCTAAAACCTCTTGATTAATGATTAATTCGATCCTTCCAGAATTATCATCTAGGGTTGCAAATACTATTGTTCCCCTTCGAGTTTGAATTCGATTATGAGAAATGATGACTCCGCTACATCTCTGATTATTATTACTTAATGAAAGATCTTTTATTTTTATTGGAGAGATTTTTTTTAATTCCCAGTAATTCTCTTCCACTGGATGGTGTTGCAGATGATATCCCAAAGATTCAAATTCTAAAGTTGAGAGACCAGATGAAGGGAAAGACTCTTTTAAAACTGACTTACTTTCTACTGAAAATTCTTGAACTCCGAACATATCGGATTGACCGTTTTCTTTATTTTCTATTTCTTGTCTTGCTAACTTTAATATATCTTCAACTTGATCCAATAGTTGAAATCTATCTATGTTAAATGCATCCATTGATCCACTTTTTATTAAGGGCTCGATACACCTCTTATCAACTTTTGAAAGATCAACTCTAAAACAAAAGTCTTTAAGACTCTCAAAATCGCCTTTTTTTCTTTGTTCTACAATATTTTCTATAGCATTTTCTCCAACTCCTTTTATCGATCCAAGGCCAAATAAAATAGTTTCTTCATTAAGAGAGATAAAGTCTCTGAAACTTTTATTTATGTCTGGAGGTTCTATTTTTAATCCTAAAGAAGACGCATCATCAATCAAAACTTTAATTTTATCTGTGTCGTCTAATTCTGATGATAAAGCTGAAGCCATAAATTGAGATGGATAATGAGATTTAAGCCATGCAGTCTGATAGGAAATTAAGGCATAAGCAGCAGAATGAGATTTATTAAATCCATACCCAGCAAAAGTTTCAATTTGATCCCATAAATCTTCGGCTACTCTGCTTATCTTTTGATTTTTTTTTGCACCGTCAATAAAGGCTTGTCTTTGACCCTCCATTACTTCAGGAATCTTTTTTCCCATTGCTTTTCTCAAAATATCAGCCTGACCTAAGGTAAATTCCGAAAATTCTTGAGCTAATTGCATTACCTGTTCTTGGTAAACAATTACTCCATAAGTACTTTTTAAAATTTTCTCTATATCTTGATCTTTAGAGTAATCAATTTTTTCTATTCCATTTTTCCTGTTGATATAAGTATCGACCATCTTCATTTCTAAAGGGCCAGGTCTATAAAGAGCAATCATCGCAATAATGTCTTCAAAAGTATTGGGTTTTAGTTTGATTAGGTACTCTCTCATACCTCGCGATTCCATTTGAAAAACTGCCGTAGTAATACCTTTCTGAAGCAACTCAAATACTCCTTTATCGTCTAATTTAAGCTCATCAAGATTGATTGGTTCTAATTTTATGGATTCTCTATATTTATTTATTTCAATCAGAGCTTTATTGATAACGGTTAAAGTTTTTAAACCTAAAAAATCAAATTTTTGTAGTCCTACTGCTTCAATATCTTCCATACTATATTGAGTTGCATAACTTTGAGGAACAGATTCATCATAAGTATCGGCATCTAAATACAAAGGAGAATAATCATTAATTTTTGAAGGAGCTATAACTACTCCAGCTGCATGTTTTCCCACACTTCTAGCAGTACCTTCTAACTTAAGTGCCATATCAAATATTTCTGAAGCATCCTCATCTAATTTTAAAATCTGTTTTAATTCTTTATTTTCATTAAGGGCTTTTTCCAGAGTCATTTCAGGACTAAAAGGAATTAGTTTTGCTATTCTATCTCCCAAACTGTAAGACTTGCCTTGAGCTCTGGCAACATCTCTAACTACAGCCCTAGCCGCCATGGTTCCGAATGTGCAAATTTGTGCTACTGCTTGGTTACCATACTTATTTGTTACATAGTCTATGACTTTCTCTCTTCCATCTCTGCAAAAGTCAATATCAAAGTCAGGGTTACTTATTCTGTCCGGATTCAAGAAACGTTCAAATAATAAATCGTATTTCATTGGGTCTAATCCAGTAATGCCCAAAGAATAAGCAATTAAAGACCCTGCTCCGGAGCCCCGTCCAGGTCCCACAGGAACCTGATTTTTTTTAGCCCAATTAACAAAGTCAGCTACTATTAAAAAATATCCCTCATAGCCCATTTTTAAAATTGTCTCTAATTCGTAATTGAATCTTTGTAAATACAATGAAGGCAGTTGATCAAAGTTTTTTAACTTCATTTTTTCCAAAATACCTTCGACTGCTAATTTTCTAAGGTAATCCGATTCTTTTAAATTATTAGGTGTTTCGAAATCAGGTAGAACATAAATACCCGTTTTTATTTCCAAATTACATTTCTTTGAAACTTCATAAGCGTTTTCTATTGCTTCAGGAATATCAGCGAAGTCATCCAACATCTCTTCGGCTGATTTAAAATATTGAGCTTCTTTGTAATCTCTTTTTCTTCTTGGATCGCTTAGTACATAACCCGATTGGATGCTTACTCTAGTTTCGTGAGATTCATAATCATTTTCATTTAAAAATCTAACTCGATTTGAAGCAATTACAGGGATCTCTAAAGATTTTGATAAGTCTAAAAGAGCGCTATTGCTCCTACTTTCATCTTCAAAACCTAATCTAGTAATTTCAAAGAAAAAATCTTCTTTAAAAATTTCTTTAAAAAATTTAGCTTGCTTCTCAGCCAGTTCAAATTTATCCGACAATATGGAGTCTGAAATTTGACTTCCTAAACCCCCCGAAAACATTATGAGTCCTTCATAGTTATCCTTTAGTATTTTTGTATTAATTAAGCATTCTTTATTTTTTTTTCCTTTTGTATTCGCATGAGATATTAACCTCATCAAATTTTTATATCCTTTGTGATTTTTAGCTAAAAATGTCAAATTACCTCTAGAATTTTCCCCTTCTAAAATCATTTCAGAGCCACAAATAGGTTTTAACCCTTTCTTCCTCATGTTTTCGTAAAAATTAACAAACCCGAAAAGATTAGAACAATCCGTTAATGCAACAGAATCAAATCCTAATTCTGAACTTTTATCTGCCAAATCTTTCATATTAATTAAACCGTCATTAATGGAAAATTCTGAGTGAAGACTAAGATGACAAAATTTATTCATTTATATTTTTTACAATTCCAAAGCTTTTTCTATGTTCTTTTATTATTCCATATGAATTTATAGCGTCTATATGTTTTTTAGTTGCATAGCCTTTATGAGAGCCAAAAGAATATTTAGGATATTTGCAATCTAAAAGCATCATTAATTCATCTCGGAAAACCTTTGCAATTATTGAAGCAGCCATAACTTCGGGTACTAAGTTATCAGCTTTCACTAAAGTACTTACTGGATGTTTTGAGTTTAAAGAATCCCTTCCATCTACAATTATTTTTCTAGGCGAATGTTTTAGACCGTCTATAGCTTTTTCCATGGCTAGAATAGATGCGTTTCTAATGTTAACTTTGTCGATTATCCTGGCAGAGACTGTAGCGATAGAAAAGGCATGAGCCTTTAGTTTTATTATGTTTGAAAGTTCAGTCCTTTTTTTTTGGGATAATTTTTTTGAGTCTGATAATCCTTTTACGTTATTTTCACCAAGAATTACTGCTGCTGCAACAACTGGCCCTGCAAGACTACCCCTTCCGACTTCGTCAACTCCGGCTAAAAACCTTTTCAATTTTTTTTTATTGAGTGGATTACTTCGTAAAATTTTGTTTTTTTTGAATTTATTAAAGAACTATGGATTTTCTTATAATCATTGAATAAATTATGATGATCTATATTCATCAAAGCCTCTAATCCATAAATAAGATTTTTTTTAGTAACCTTTGATTGAATAAGTTCCTGAACAATTTTTTTCTTTTTCAATATATTTGGTAAAGAAATAAATTCTGTCTTGATGAATCTTGATAAAATCAAATAACTTAAAAAGTTCGTTTTATAAATAACAATCATTGGAATTTTACAAAGTGCCGCCTCCAAAGAAGCCGTTCCAGAGGTTATAACAGCATAGTCACAGGCGCGAAGAATATTTCTAGAATTGCTATAATGAATCTCTAAATTCGAATTTCCCTTTATTTTTTTCTCCAAATTCATTGACTTGCTACCTTCAGTTAAAGCAAATATAAAGCGAAGCTTTGAATTTACTTTTAAATAATGATTTGAAAGAGAAGCTAAAACATTGAAGTGTCTGGTAACTTCAGATTTTCTACTACCAGGCATTAAAACAACGTACTTGAAATTTTCATCTAGATTTAGTTTTTGTTTGTACTCCTTTCTATTTATTTCAAACTCAATTTTTTCTGCAATGGGGTGACCAACAAAACTTGAATTAATATTATGTTGACTTAAAATTTTTTTTTCAAAATCATATAAACAAAAAATATGATCTAAAAATTTAGAAAAACTTTTTATTCGATTTTCACGCCAGGCCCAAAATTGAGGACAAACATATTGAATTGTTGAGATGTCTGTCTTTTGTTTTAATTTTTTTGATATTCCAAGATTAAAGGAAGGACTGTCTATCCCGATAAAGATATCTGGTTTTTTTGATTCAAAAAAACTTATTAATTGCTTTCTTCTTTTTAATATGGTGTTTAATGAGAGCAAAGGATCTATGATTCCCATTTTTGAAATTTCTTTAATTGGAAACAAGGATTCTAGCCCCTCTTGCTTCATCCTTTCTCCGCCAATTCCTATGAATTCAATCTTATCGTCATGAGCTTTAAGAGAACGCATTAAATCTGAGCCTAAAATATCACCTGATTCCTCTCCCGCTGATAAAGCTATTTTCATTACTAGCTTACCTAACGATTCCTCTTTCAGAATTCTTCAAAGAATTAAGAAGAGTTTTAATCTCGGGTAAGTGGCCAAAATTAGCTTCTATTTCCTTTTTAGAATTTTCTAACGTATTTTTTCTCAAATAAATAATTTTATAAGCTTCTTTAAGTGCGTGAGTACCCTCTTTATTAATATTGAGTCTAGAGATTCCAGTGACGTTAAGCCCCCTTGCTTTTGCAGTATTACCGCTTACCCTAACAAAGGCTGGAATATCTTTCGATACCGCGCTTCCCATGGCAGAAAAGCTGTAAGCTCCAATATTGCAAAACTGATGAACTAAACTAAAACCGCCTAAAATCGCTCCTCTTTCTAATTTTACACAGCCAGCAATTGATGAATTGTTTACTAAAACAACGTCATCTTCTATTTCACAATCATGAGCCACGTGTACATAAGCCATAAATAAGTTTCTTGAGCCTATCAGAGTTTTTGAATTTTCTTGGATTGTACCTCTATTTATTGTGACTCCTTCTCTAAAAATATTATTGTCTCCAATTTCTAAAAAAGTTTTTTCTCCTTTATATTTTTTATCTTGTGGATCTCCTCCAATTGAAGCAAACGAAAAAATTTTATTATTTTTTCCTATAGTCGTTGGACCTTCTAGAACAACATGAGATCCTATATTTGAACCAGAATTAATTTCTACTTCAGGTCCAATAACCGCAAATGGCCCAACGTTTACAGTGGTATCAAGTTTTGCTGATTTATGAACAATTGCAGATTTATGAATCATTATTTAGGTCTATCTGCGCATAAAATTGTAGCTGAGCAGACGAATTCATCTTCTACAGAGGCTTTACATTCAAATTTCCAAATTCCTCTTTTGTCTGAAATTTTTGTTGATTCTAGAATTAATTTATCTCCAGGAATTACAGGTCTTTTAAATCTTAAATTGTCTGCTCCAACAAAATAATACATTGAACCTTCATCAGGAGTTTTACCCATAGTTTTGAAACCCAATATGCCTGAAGCTTGAGCCATAGCCTCTAAAATTAAAACTCCTGGAACCACACTTTTCTCAGGAAAGTGTCCTATAAAATAAGGCTCATTATTGGTTATGTTTTTATAAGCCTTTATATATTTATTCAACTCAATCTCGATTACTCTGTCCACAAGCAAAAAAGGATATCTATGAGGTAAATATTTTCTAATTTCTTCTATATCAATCATTTTTTTCTTAAAGTTGCTGACTTTTTTAACCAGTTTTTATGTTCCATTAATATAGGCCCTCCTGAATAGGCTCCTTTATTTTTGACACTATTTGTCACAAATGTCATTGGGTAGATAGTTACCTCGTCAGTAATTTGAATATTATCCACTATCCCACAAAGACCGCCAATTACGCAGTTATTACCTATCTTTACACTTCCAGCTATTGAAGTATTTGCACCAATAATAGTATTTTCTCCGATATAACAATTATGGGCTAAATGTATTTGGTTATCTAATTTTACTCCGTTGCAAATTTCAGTAGATCCAGAAGAGGCTTTATCAATTGTGCAGCCAGCGCCGATTTCAACATTATCGCCGATAATCACCTTTCCGGAATGAATTATCTTTTCCCATTTTTTTCCATTTTTTGCAAAACCTAATCCATCCGAACCTATAACGGTACCTGAATGGATAATGCAATTTTTCCCAATCATTGAATCTGGATAAAGCGAGACATTTGAGTATATTTTAGAATTTTTTTTGATTATGGTTCCCGCCCCTATATGAACTCCAGAGTTGATAAAAACACCTTCTTCTATTTGAACCTCTTTTTCTATAACACTGTAAGCTCCAATAAAAGAACTAGAATTGACTTTTGCACTTTCATGAATCTTAGAGAACTCATCTTTTAAAGAAGGTATAGAAATTTCAGGTTCAAATAATTGACTGCATTTAGCATAAACTAGATGAACTTGATCTGTATAAAGTTTGCTTCCAGGGAAATCAAAATCATCTTCTTTAGATAAAATAATTGCCCCTGCTTTTGTATTATTTAAATCCTTTTTAAATTTTTTTGAATAGTAAAAGGACAATTCAGAGGGTTTTGCATCCTTAAGATTATTTATTGATACAATTCTTTTTTCTCCATCTCCATCTAAGGATAAATCTAAAAGTTCAGCAATTTCGCTAAGCTTGTATACTTTTTTGGACAAAACAAATAATTAATCTTTATTATTTGCCTGATTTAATAATTCAATTACCTCAGGAGTAATGTTTATTAAAGGATTCGCTTGGTCATAGGCTAACAAAGCTTGACTGTTAAACAACAAAGTAATTTTTTTTGCCACAATCAGATCATTTACAACTTTTTGTACAGTAGGTCCTTGGTTAGCTTGAAGTTTTTGAACTACCTCATTTTCAAGAGTTTGCATCTTCTGTGTGAGAAACTGAATATCTTGATATAGGGATTGAGCTTTTTTTAATTTATCAGCTTGTTCTTCATCTGACATTGTCGATGCATCTTTATTAAGTTCCTCAGCTAACGCCAATCTATCTGAATCCTTAAGCTGAGCCTCTTCCATTAACTCTTTATAATCGTTTGATTCTCTTAGTTCCTCAAAACTTGTTCTCGCAAGATCAGTGCCTAAAAATATAGCTTGATAATCTATTACTGCGACGCCTTCTAGGTTTGCAATCGATGGAAGCGAAAAAATAGAAAATAAAACTGAAGTTAAATAAATTGAAAAATTTCTCATGATGATCTCCCTAAGAGGATTTATATAAACGAAGTTTACCTTCTGTACGGGGTCTTTTTCCAGAAGAATTTTTAAAATTGATTTCCTATCTCAAATTGAAAAGTTTCAGTTTCATCTAAGATATCATCTCCAAAAACAGAAGAAATAGCGAAAGACATTGGTCCAAGTGCGGTAATCCAAGTTACGCCAAGACCTACAGAGTATCTCAATTCTGATAAATCAAATTCACTACAATTGGTTTCATATGATTTACAGCCATCATTAAATACGTTTCCAAAATCAAAGAATAGCGAGCTTCTTACTGATCTGCTGTCTTCTAAAAAAGGAATAGGAAAAATTAAATCCATTCCTCCTTCAAACGAATAAGTTCCACCTGTTGGCCTGTTGTAATAGGAATAAAATCCTGAATATACTGCTCTGGGACCAAGAGAATTTTGTTCAAAACCTCTAACAGAATTTAAGCCTCCGGCATAAAAATTTTCATATGGAGGCGGTGTTTCGGTGTCTCCATATGCAAAAAGTCCACCAACTTCAGTCCTTATTGAAAAAACAAAATCACTTGGCAAAGGTCTATAAAACTTGAATCTATGTGATAACTTTCCATAAGTTAAAGAACTCCCAGGCACGGCAACTGAACCTGACAGAACATTTAAAGTTCCTGCAGTAGGAAATAAGCCTCTATTAAGAGAATTTCTTGACCAAGTTACTCCTAGAGTCAAAGATTCAAACTTAGAACCCTCAGTAGAAATGAAATCTAAAAGTTGTCTAGAAGATAGAGCGCTTGATGACAGATCTGTTTGATCAATTGAAGCGGACAAACTTAATTGTTCAATTTCGTTAATCGGTAAAACAAATTGAACTGAACCACCAAAAGATTCTGTGTTGTATGCAGAAATATTAAAATTTGAATAATCTGAAGATCTAATATAAGCGCCATAACCTAAACCAACACCATCCGCGTTAAAATAAGGATCAAAAAAATTAAAAGACACATCGGTTTGCCAATCACTATAATTTAGTCCTACCCCAATACTATTTCCAGTTCCAAAAGCATTACTCTCTGAATAATTTGCTCCTATACTGAAGCCATAAGCGCCGTAACCTAAACTTCCCGCAATAGAGCCAGAAAATTCCTCTTCAACGTTGAAATCTATATCTACTTTGTCTTTTTCTCCTGGAACAGGAATTGTTTCAAAATTTACTTCTTTAAAAAAACCTAACCTATCTAACCTCAATTTAGAGCGCTCAAGAAGTGAGTTTGATGCCCATGCACCTTCCATTTGTCTCATTTCTCTTCTTAAGACAACGTCATGAGTTCTTTTATTGCCGTAGAAATTAATGTTTCTAACATAAGTCCTCTGTCCAGGTTCGACAAAAAAAACTATATCTACAAGATTGTCATCAACTCTCTTGATATTTCCCGACACTTCAGAAAATAAAAATCCTTCGTTGTTTAAAAGATTATTTATACTTTCTTCAGAAAAGGTAATGAGTTCTTGAGAAAAAGTTGAATCATCAACAACATATATAAGACTTCTGATAATTTCTTCTTTTACTGGAAAGTCACCTGCTAAAGAAACATTATTGATTTTGTAAAGATCTCCTTCAGAGATATTTACAGTTATAAATACTTTCTGCTTGTCCTCAGAGATAGTTATTATCGAATTATTTACAGAAAAATTTAGGTATCCTCTATTTTTATAAAAAGACTCTAAGCTTTCTAGATCACCTTTAAGATTTTCTTTTGAATAAGGAGTATTTCTTCTAAATATTGATAACCAGGATCTTGGTCTAAGCTTAAAAACTTTCTTTAGCTCGTCCTCAGAAAATAGATTATTCCCGACAATATTAATGCTCTGTAACTTTGCAGTTTCGCCTTCTTGTATTTCAACGTTTAGTTTTACCCGATTACGAGGCAAAGGATCGGATGAGACTTCTACATTCGCAGCATATTTTCCTTGAGAAACGTATTGCCTTTCCAACTCGGAACTTAAATTTTCGAAAACTGATCTTCTAAATAAAGCGCCCTCAAAAATTCCTGAATTTTTCAGCCCATCCATTAAATTATCTGTTTTAATCGCTTGATTCCCTTCGATGACTATTTCGTCGATTGTTGGTCTTTCGACTAAATTTATTAATAATGCGTTTCCTTCTCTTCCAATTTGGATGTCGTCAAATTGACCAGTAGAAAATATTGATTTGGAGATTTCAATAATTTCGTCTTGTTCTATAGAATCTCCAATGGTCACAGGTATTTCAGCGAAAATGCTACCTGCAGAAACTCTTTGCAAACCACTAATCCTTATATCTTCAATAATCCACGATGATGAAAAAACTAGATTTGAGAAACAAAAAGTTGCCAAAAATAAAAAATTAAAAAAATTTAATTTCATTTTCTTAAAGCACAGAAAGCCTTGATAAGTCATTGATGAAAACAAATATCATCAAAAAAATAACCATGGAGAGTCCCACTCTATAAACAAAATCTAACGTCCTGGGTGAAATAGGAGATCCTTTTAATCGTTCTAATGTCAACAAACAAATTTGGCCCCCATCTAGAATTGGAATCGGTACTAAATTTATTACTCCTAATCCTATGCTTACAAAACTCATAAGTAATAGAAAAGAATAAAATCCTCCATAAATTAAAGATTCCCCTGCAACCTGACCTATCATGACAGGGCCGCCAAGATTTTTTGGAGAAACATAACCTGCAATCATTTTGTATAGAAAAATAAACGAATCAACTATAGTGGAATATGTTTTTTCCAAAGCATTTGTGAAAGCATTTAATGGAGAGTATGACTTATAAATATAAGAATTCTCCGAAAATTTATTAGCTGAAGTAATGCCTAAAATCCATCTAGATTCAGAAAAAGTTGGAGTTACTTGAAAAAATATTTCTTCGTTATCTCTTAAGATTTTTATTTTTAACGGCATGCCTAGCGACTTATCTACAACATCTTTAATTTGCCCCCAACTTGAAATTTTTTGAGCTTCGATTTCCAAAACTTTATCTCCAGAAATGAGGCCTGCTTTATTTGCAGGGCTATTATCTAAAACCGCACCAATTTCTGAGCTTACTGGAATCCCAATACCTAAATTTGAGAGGAGGTCTTTTGGCTCCTCACCTATTAGCCAATCTTTAACATCAATTTTTGTTTCTTTTAAAGCTCCATTTGAGTCTAGCTTAAATTTTATTTCTCCTGACTCTCCTAGTCTTCTTGACAATGCCATTTGAGCGTCGGCTCTCGAGGAGATGTTTTTGTCGTCTATCTCAATAATTAATTCGCCTTCAATAATATTTGCCTTGCTTGCAGCGCTTTCTGGCAAAACGTATCCGACTTGAGATGAAAGGACTGTTGACCCTAACAAATTTAAAATCGTGAATAAAAAAATAGCTAATAAAAAATTAGCAAAAGGCCCTGCAAAAAGAATCAATACCTTTTGATAATATTTTTTTGAAGCAAAGGAATCATCTATATCTTTCGAATTTTTATCCATGACATCTTCTCCAAGCATTTTTACGTATCCACCAACAGGAAAGAGTCTTAAGTTATAAGATGTGCCGTCCTTACCAATATAATTTTTTATGGACTTTCCCATTCCGATTGAAAAATCAAGAATTTTTACATTGAAAAATCTAGCAACATAAAAATGTCCGGCTTCATGAATTGCTGTAATGACCATAATTAATGTTAAAAAACCTAAAATGTATGAAAATATTTCTATCATGATTTACCTAGAAAATCGGCAGCAATCTTTTTTGCTTCTTTGTCTACCTCCAAAAGATCTTGTAAATTTAAATCAAATTGTGAAGGCCTACCTTCAAATATGCCCATAGTATAATCTACTGAATCAAAAATTGAATTGAACTTAACTTTATTATTAAGAAAATAACTAACGGCTATTTCATTCGCAGCATTCATAGCAGCTGGAATAGTGTCGTCTCCCTCTAGCGATCTGTAAGCAAACTCCAAAGAAGGAAAATCAGTATCTTTTGGATCGAAAAATTCTAGTTTCTCTTGTTCAAGTAAATTTAAAAATTTAGCGCTTGAGTCTATTTTATCTGGGTAACCTAGACCATAAGCGATACAGATTTTCATATCAGGTGCAGACATCGAAGCTAGAGATGAGCCATCAATATTTTCTACTATTCCATGAATTATGCTTTGAGGATGAATCAATACTTTTATTTTTTCTGGGTTTATGTCAAATAACCACCTTGCTTCTATTATTTCTAGGGCTTTGTTCATAAGCGTTGCGGAATCAATAAGATTTTTTTCTCCCATGTTCCAAACAGGGTGTTTTTTTGCTTCTTTGTAAGAGATTTTATCCAGGTCATTTCTCGATTGACCCCAAAAAGGTCCACCTGAGCAGGTTAAAGTAATTGATTTAATATCTTTTTTCTCAAGTTTGCTTAAACATTGATGAATTGCGCAATGTTCTGAATCGATTGGAATAATCTCTGCTCCAGATTTTTTTGCCTCAGACATTAAGATTTTTCCTGCTACAACGATGGGCTCTTTATTGGCAATTAATATTTTTTTACCTGCTCGGATTGCCTTTAAGATTGAGTCAACGCCAATTAACCCTGAAATGGCCGCAACGACTATTTCTACATCTTTGTCTTCAATTAATGCATCTAAATCTTTGAAAAAATTAAGATTAGGATGCTTGCTTTGTTCCACGTTTGAAAAACTTTCATTTGAAAGATAAACATTGGAAGCATTAAATTTATTAGCTTGTTCAAGAAGGAGGTCTTTTTGGTTTTTTGCAACTAAAGAAATGACATTAAAATTATCATTATTATTAATTACTTCCAAAGTTGATTTTCCAATTGATCCAGTAGATCCTAAAATTAAGACATTTTTCATAATTTAAAAAATTCAAGCAACCCAAAGAATACTGGCAAAGTAGTCAAATGACTATCCAACCTATCTGATATGCCGCCATGTCCTGGTAAAATTTTTCCTGAATCCTTTATATTTTGAATTCTTTTAAATCTACTTTGTAAATAATCACCAAAAATTGCTGCTAGGGAAGATACCCATACAATCAAAATTAACAGAAGATAGTTTAAATCAAAAAAAGTTGGTGTAGAAAATATAATAAAGGTTATCAAAAGAGTTGTAATAAGATTTCCAAAAATTAAACCTTCTAAGGTTTTATTTGGACTAGTTTTTGGAAATATTTTAATTTTTCCTAATTTCTTACCAAAGTAATATGCGATTGAATCAGTTAAAACAGCAATTAGGATTGCAACAAAGAATAGCTCTCTATTAATTTCATATGTTGGGAGAAATAAAACAGAACTAAATATTAGAAATATCTGAATCCAAAAAAAGGAATCGAAGTATTTAGTTATTTTGAGAAGTTCAAAAAGCAAGAAAAATAAAATTAAAATAAAAAAAGTATTAAAAAAAAATTTGTCTGAAGTAAAGATAAGGATTGTCGAAGCTAAAGCCAATGCGATACCGGTTAACTCTCTTAGGAACATGAATTATTTCCTCTTTCCAAAATTCCGCTTTCTTTCTTTAAATTGATTTAAGGCCCTTCGTAAATCAACATTACTGAAATCAGGCCATAATTTTTTGCTGAAAATTAATTCAGAGTAAGCGGCTTGCCAAATTAAAAAATTACTTAGTCTTTTTTCATTGCCAGTTCTTATGATTAAATCTGGATCTGGAATTTTAGAGGTGTCTAGATAGTAAGAAAATAGCTTTTCGTCTAACTGATTGATTTTGATTTTTCTTTCTAAGATTTCTTCATGAATTTTTTTTGCGGCATTAACTATGTCCCATTTTCCCCCATAACTTATTGCTATGTTCAAGTTTAATTTAGGCTGATAGTTGCTCGTTAGCCCTTTTGTCTCGATAATTTTTTTGATTATTACTTCATTTAATTTCGATATATCTCCAATGAAATTCACTTTAACCGAATTCTTTATAAGCTCTGGCGTTTCTTCTCTTAATGCTTCAACAAAAAGATCCATGATGGAATTTACTTCAAATTTGGATCTTCCCCAATTTTCTGTACTAAATGCAAAAAGGGTTAAATGATCTAAATGTCTCTTCGCAGCGTACTCAATTATATTTTTCGCAGCTTTAACACCTGCTCTATGCCCTTCTTTTTTTGTTAGTTTATTTTTTTTTGCCCACCTAGAATTTCCATCCATGATGATCGCGACGTGAGATGGGGCATCACTCATTTTTAAATCTCTAACAAGTCTTTTTCTTTTTCCTTGAGCAAATTGTCTACACTTTCTATATATTGATCAGTGACTTCTTGAATTAATACTTCGCCTCTTTTCAAATCATCTTCGGAAATCTCTTTTTCATTCAGATACTCTTTTAACAAACCATTGGCATCTCGTCTTTGGTTCCTAATCGATACTTTAGAATTTTCAGCTTCAGCCTTAGCAACCTTAATCAAGTCTCTTCTGGTTTCCTCCGTAAGATCCGGAAGAATAACTCTTATTGTCTCTCCCGAGGTGATTGGCTGCAGTCCTAACTCTGATTGTTGGATAGACTTTTCTATCAAAGGAACATTATCTTTTTCCCAAGGAACAATCGCCAAAGTCTTAGCATCCTCTATAGAGATATTTGAAACTTGGTTAAGAGGTGTTTTGTTTCCATAATAGTCAATCTCTATAGTATCGAGTAGAGAAATATTTGCCCTACCAGT